>JBDTXZ010000633.1:0-3089 GCA_040005935.1 bacterium
CTTTTTCGGGTTATATTGTGATGATGCGACGTTTGCTTTGTTCCGCCGTCGCCCTGCTACTACTGGGGGCGACGGCGCGTGCGCAGGAGCCCACCGTAGCTGGCGGGCGATGCGCGACTCCCGATACAATCGTATTCCACGGCGCTGTCCGCGCCTCGGATGCCACTTTGCGCGCGGATGCTGGCCTTGTGCCGGGCCCCGTGAACTATCGCGCACTTGATCGCGCCATCAGGGCGCTTTACGCCACCGGCCAATTTGACGACGTCGTCGCGAAGTGCGATTTGACGGCCGATCAGACGCGCGCGTCGCTGGTGTTCGACCTACGCGAGCGCCCAGTGCTCAACGGCGTCGAGGTCGCGGGAACCGACCGCGTGTCTCGCAATGAGGTGCGCGACCGCGTGGATCTCCTCGTGGGGAAGCCACTCGATCCAGCGCAAGTCTCGCGCGCCGTGCAGCGCATCGATTCGCTGTACCAGGCCGAAGGCTACTATCTGGCTGAGGTGAAACCAGAGACGACGATGGTGAATGGGCAGGTGCAGTTGGTCTTTCGCGTCGACGAGGGCAAGCGACTCGCCGTGTCCGGCGTCAACGTCGGCGGAAATGCCGGTGTGTCGGACAAGGACATCGTCGCGGCAATGGAGACCAAGCCCGAAGGGTTCCTCTGGACCAAGAAGGGTGAGCTCGACGCGGACAAGTTCGCAGGCGATGTCGGCGAACGTATTCCCGCGCTCTATTCCTCCAAGGGGTATCTCGACGCACAGGTCCTCAAGGACACGATCAGGGTGGATCGCGGGCGTGGCAAGGCACTTGTCGATCTTACGGTGAAGGAGGGGCCGCGCTATCGCATCGGCACCTTCGAAGTCACCGGCAGTCGGCGTTTCTCGAATGAAGACCTTCAGCGCTTTTATCCATTTGGCGAGCAGCCAACGACGATTACGAGTGCAGTGAAGGGTGCGTTACGCGTGGGACGCGGGAACACGGACGCCGGGTATTTCGACCAGTCGAGATGGGATGAGGCGACGCGTCGCGTCGGTGAGGCCTACGCGAACGAAGGCTACATCTACGCGAATGTTCGCCCTGTCGTCGATCGCCGTCGCGTCGGACCAGATTCCGTGGCGACCGTCAACTTGCGGTGGGAAGTTGACGAAGGTGCGCCCGCCATTGTGAATCGCGTCGACATTCTTGGCAACGACGTCACGAACGAGTCCTGCATTCGCAATCAGATTTTCGTCGTGCCAGGCGACATCTTTCGTCGCGACGCGTTGATTCGCAGCTACCAGAGCATCGGCAACCTCGGCTTTTTCGAGACGCCGATCGCACCTCCGGATACGAAGCGAGCGAACGATCAGGGCGACCTTGACGTCGTGTTCCACGTCAAGGAAAAGCGCACGGGCAACGTGAATTTTGGAGCGTCAGTTGGCCAGGGCGCCGGCGTTGGAGGATTCATCGGCTTCGATCAGCCGAACTTGTTTGGGCTGTGCAAGAAGGGCTCGCTCAACTGGCAGTTCGGGCAGTTCATCAACGATTTCAGCTTGACGTACAGTGACCCATTCATCAGGGAGTCGCAGTACTCCGGTACCATTACGGCGTACCACTCGCAGACGCGTTACTACGTGAGTGACGTTGGGCGCCAAACGCGTATTGGTGGCCAGCTGCAGATCGGTTTCCCGCTCCTGGGCTCCCGCTTCTCGCGACTCTTCGCCTCGTACGGTGCAGAGAAGGTCACGTACGGCAGCGAGGGACTGGTCAGTACGATCAATTGCAACGTGATCTCGTGTGCCCGTTCGACGCTTGGTCTCTCGTACGAGCACGACACGCGCGCGGGTCTTCCGTTCCCCACCGATGGTGGCAAGCAGACGTTCGCGGCGCAGGTGAACGGGATTCTCGGCGGAGCGCAGTACACGCGGTACACCGGCGAAATGCGCCACTACGCGTCGCTGGCGCAATTCGGCGCGAGTGGAATGGGCTCTGACCCCATTACGTTGTCGCTCGGCTTGTCGGTCCGTGGCGGCGCGGTGTTCGGTGATCCGGGCGGATTCTACATTTCGCAGAAATTCTCACTTGGCGGCGTGCAGTACGGTGAGCAGTTGCGCGGGTACGACGAATTCTCCATTACGCCGAACGGGTACCTCGAAAGCGGGACCGGTAATCAGCAGGCGCAGGCGTCGTCGTTCGGCAGCGCCTACTACACGAGCACCGTCGAGCTGGGTCTGCGTATCAATCAGCAGCTCAACTTTGACATGTTCTACGACGCGGGCAACATCTGGGCGCGCCCGCGTGACTTCAACCCGACGCGCCTGTTTCGCGGCGCCGGCGTTGGAGCATCCGTGGTCACTCCACTGGGACCGCTCGGCCTCGATTGGGGGTACGGCTTCGACCGTACCACCAACGGGATCAAGGATCCCAAGTGGCAACTGCACTTCAAGCTCGGTCAGCTCTTCTAACTCCTGGAGTATTTATGCGTGTCCTGTTTCGCGCGGCATCCGCTGCGTTGGTCCTTGTCGCTGGTATGAGCGGACGTGCTGCTGCGCAGCAGAAGTTCGCGTTCATCAAATCGTCCGTCCTGCTCGAGCAGGCGCCCGGTCGTGCCGCAGCGGAATCGCTGTTCTCGAAAGAGTCCGTTCCGGTGCAGGAGCAGATGAAGCGCATGAGCGATTCGCTGCAGGCGATGGTTGCGGCGTTCGAGAAGAGGGCACCGACGCTGACGGCCGCGCTGCGCGACGCGCAGGGCAAGGAAATTCAGGCGAAGGAGGCCGGCTATCAGGCGCGCGCTCGTGATCTCGAGGCGAAGCAGAACCAGCGCCAGAACGAGCTGCTCTCGCCTATCCTCGACAGGCTCAAGCTGGCGATCGAAGACGTGCGCGTCGAAGGCGGCTATTCGTTCATCTTCAACGCAGATGGGCAGGGCTCGCCGATTGTGGCGCTCGACAAGAATCTGGACCTGACGGAGCGAGTGCTGGCCAAGCTGCGCGCTGGATCGACGGCTGCCGCGCCGGCGAAGCCAGCGACGGGCGCGCCGACCCCAGCGCCCTCCGGCGTGACACGTCCGGTGACTCCACCGCTCGACTGAACCGTGGCAGACGCCCAGC
>JBDTXZ010000634.1:0-3088 GCA_040005935.1 bacterium
CCAGTAACGCCTGGAATCGACGCGCTGTCCTTCTTGGCCGTATCTTTCTTGGCGCTGTCCGCTTTTGCGCTGCCCTTGGCGCCGGCGGCCCCACCTTTGGACGTATCAGCGCCAGACGTCAGCAGACCGTTCAGTCCGGAAGCCGGCGCGGCGGACGGGGCAGCGCCGGGAGTACCACTTCCAATGCCTTTCGTCTTGGCGATCGCATCGAGACGCGGCAGCACCTTCTCGAACGCATTCGTCTTGTCGGTGATCTGGAACGCAAGGAACGCCTGATCCTGCACCAGCTTGATTGCACGCTCTCTATCGTCGATACCAGGAATGTCGATGATGATGCGGTCGTTGCCGGCCTTCTGAATGACGGTCTCCGAGACGCCCATCCCCTCGATCCGCGTACGAACGACCTTGAGTGCGCGATTGATGGCTTCGCTCTTGTCAGCGATCACGCCCTTGGATTCGTCTACCTCGAGCGCCAGGTGCATTCCACCTGAAAGGTCCAAGCCCTTCCTCAGCGGCACCCTCCGCATCGTCGTGTCGAAAAACGTCCCGTCGGGCCGGCGCTGGCGCGTCTTCACGTCACGCGGGAAGAGCGAGTACACGGAGATAAGTACAAGGACGCCAATTGTGATCAGGCGCCACTTCAGGTTGGACATGCGACTACGGGGTGGAGGGAGGAAAGTGCATGGAACCTTTCAAGTTACCCGACTCGCCAAGGAGCGTCAACGCGCGTCGAGCACCTTCTTCATCAGCTGCGAGCTGCTTCATCAGTTCGTCCGGCCCGCTAAAGCGCCTGGTGTCGCGGAGTCGCTCAACAAATCCCACTTGCACGACCTGGCCATAGAAATCGCCTTTGACATCGAAGAGATGCGCTTCGATGGTGCGTCGCTCATCTCCAAACGTCGGACGACCGCCAAGATTCATCATGCCACCGAAGCGTCCGCGCGCTGTCTCGACCTCAACGGCATAAACTCCGTCGGGAGGAAGAAGTTTGCGTGGCGACTCCGGAACAACATTGAGCGTCGGAAAGCCGAGTGCGCGGCCGCGTTCCTCGCCGCCCACCACCCCGCCCGACACCGAGTATCGGCGACCCAAACCCGACTCGGCCGTCTTGAGATCGCCGACAGCGATTGCCTGTCGAATCCGAGTGCTGCTGACGGCCTGCCCATCGCCGTTCTCGACGGGTGCAACCACGTCCACGCCGAACCCGCGGGCGGCGCCAAGCATCCGCAGCGTATCGACGTCTCCGGCACGCCCGCGCCCAAAGCCATGATCGTGGCCGATGAGAAGTTCCGCCATCTGGAAACGACCGCGCAAAATGAGGTCGACGAACTCTTCAGCCGAGTGATTGGCGAGCTCTCGCGTGAACGGCAGGATGGCGACGTAGTCCAGTCCCGTCGACGCAATCGCTGCGAGTTTCTCATCCCGCGTGGTCAGCAACTCCGGCGCTTTGGCGGGGTTGAGCAGTTCGAGCGGATGTGGCTCGAACGTCAGCAGTACACTCTTGCGTTGCGTCGCTCGTGCGCGAGCAACCAGTCGGACCAGGACGTCCAAATGCCCGCGATGGACACCGTCGAAGGTACCGACCGTGATGACGGTTTCTCCCACGTGTGGGGGCAGCATGGCTCTTTCAGCATCGGCGACGTGCATGCTCAACTCACCTTGCGCATGACAACGCGTGGCTGCCAGGAGTCGCCACTGGCTTCTGCGAATGCCACGAGCGCCCCGCTCCGATCATCCACCAACGCTGCCGCGCTCGCATCCGCCGTGCGGGCCACCGTCATGCCGCGAAGTACGCGTTCCGCGTCGTCGGCGGCAAGGCGAACGTGCGGGATGGTCGGCAACGCATCGAGTGCTGGACGTAGCGTGGCCTGTCCAGCACGAACCGCGTCGAGCGCCGCGGCAGCGGACACGTGAAAAGGGCCACTTCGCTCGCGGCGCAATTCTGCCAGATGCGCCGCGCTTCCGGTGAGGCGACCGAGGTCGCGCGCGAGCGCGCGGATGTACGTCCCGCCTCCGCACGCCACCGTCGCGCTGAGGCGATTGCCGTCGCGCTGCACGTCGCGCCATGCAAACACCTGCACGTTCGCTGGCGCGAGCACCAATTCTTCACCGGCGCGCGCGGCCTCATATGCGCGACGACCAGCAACGCGCTTTGCCGAATACGCGGGGGGCACCTGTTCCAGGGATCCGGTCAATTGCACAATTGCTTCGGCGATCGCAGCATCTGTCGGCGGCTCCGCCTCTCGGACGATGGCGCCGAGCAGGTCATCCGTTTCCGTCTCGCTTCCGAGTGCGATGACGGCGGCGTATTCCTTTGGGATTCCATCCAAATGCGGAAGCAGGCGTGTCGCGCGGCCGAGGAGCAAGACGAGCAGGCCCGTCGCAAACGGGTCGAGCGTACCGGCGTGTCCGATGCGCGACTCGCCGAACGCACGGCGCGCCGCGAGCACCACGTCGTGCGACGTCACCCCCGCCGGCTTGTCGACGAGGAGCAGCCCGTCAGTCGTCGACTCCCTCATCACGAGGCCGAGGGGATTCGGTTGGAGCCGGCACGTCGCTGGGCACCGGCGGAAGCTCCTGCCGGACTTGCGCGAGCAGCTGTTCGATGTGCGCCGCGTGGGCGATGCTCTCGTCGTTCTTGAACGTGAACTCGGGCGCAACGCGCAGGCGCAGGGCGCGACCCACTCGACCGCGCAAATGCCCCGCAACGGCATCCAACCCTTCGAAGGTTGCAGCGCGCTGAGAGTCGGAGCCGAGCACGCTTACGAAAACTTTCGCATGACGAAGGTCGCGCGAAACCTCCACAGCAGTAACCGTCACGAGCCCGAGAATACGCGGGTCCTTGACGTCACTGGCGAGGAAGGTGGCAATCTCCTCGCGCATCGCGGCAGCGACGCGGTCGGAGCGATGATGATCAGGTGACACGTTGATGGCCGGTGCGAGGAGGCCGTAACGAAGGGCGCCGGCCCAGAGAGGACCGGCTGCCCCAGTCGCGGCAAACCGTCGTCAGCTCTGGGGAGCTGATTCGAGCGTGCGCGCGATCTCCTCGGTGCGATAGCACTCGATGCGATCGCCGACCTTGAGGTCG
>JBDTXZ010000635.1:0-3082 GCA_040005935.1 bacterium
GCCTACGTCGCCGCGATGGATGGCGCGAAGGTCCTCATGCTCGAGGCGGGGCGCAACTACGACCCCGTGCGAGAAACACCGATGTTCCAGGTGCACTCGCAGGCGCCACTCCGTGCGGCCGGCACGCCCGATAAACCGCTGGGTTTCTACGACTCCACCGTGGGCGGAGGGTGGGACCTCCCCGGCGAGCCATTCACCAACGCATCGACTGACCCCAAGCGCGCCTTCACATGGTGGCGCGCCCGCATGCTCGGCGGCCGCACCAACCATTGGGGCCGCATCTCGCTGCGGAACGGCCCCTACGACTTCAAGCCCTGGAGTCGCGACGGACTGGGCATCGATTGGCCCATCGGCTACGACGACCTCGCGCCGTACTACGACAAGGTCGAGATGCTCGTCGGCATATTCGGCAGCAACGAGGGAATGGAGAATACGCCCAACTCGTCACCGGGCGTGTTACTACCGCCACCGCACGCGCGCGCCGGTGAGTTGCTCGCGCAGCAGCGCGCGGCGACGCTCGGCATTCCCGTCATTCCGATTCATCGCGCCGTGCTCACGCGTCGGCAGGACGCGGACACGATTCCGGCCAGGTTGCATCCCGGCAACCTCAAGGCGCAGCGCATTCTCGCCAAGGCCATGCGCGAGCGTGGCGCCTGCTTCTGGGCAACCGAGTGCGGACGCGGTTGCTCGATCAGGGCAAACTACCAATCTCCCACTGTTCACCTGCCGCCGGCACTCGCCACCGGAAATCTCGACATCATCACCGGTGCGATGGTGCGGGAGATCCTCGTCGACGAGAGTGGAAAGGCCACTGGCGTCTCGTATGTCGACACGGCAACTGGTAGCGAGCGCACCGTGCACGCGCGCGTGATCATGCTCGCCGCGAGCGCCGCTGAATCAGTTCGCATCCTGTTGAATTCAAAGTCGAGCCGCTTTCCAAATGGGCTCGCGAATTCCAGCGGGCTCGTCGGCAAGAACCTGATGGACACCGTGGGTGCGGGGCTGGGCGGACAGATTCCGCTGCTGGAGAATCTTCCGCTGCACAATGAGGACGGTGCGGGCGGCGACCACGTGTACATGCCGTGGTGGTTGTACAAGGAGCAGCACGCGGGCAAGCTCGATTTTCCTCGCGGCTATCACATCGAATTCACCACCGGCCGGCACATGCCGTCACTCGGAACCGCGGCCGGTCTCGAGAAGCTCACCGGCGGCAGCTACGGCAAGGCATTCAAGGCGGACGCGCGCCGCTACTATGGGTCGAAGCTCAGCTTCGCCGGACGTGGCGAGATGATTCCGAACGATGAGTGCTTCACCGAGATCGATCCGACGGTCAAGGACAAGTGGGGCATCCCGGTGTTGCGCTTCCATTGGAAATGGTCGGAGCACGAGCTTCGGCAGGTCGCGCACCAGCAGAAGACCTTTGCCGAAATCATCGATGCAATGGGTGGCAAGGCTGATAAGCCGGCGGCAGACCCATCGAACGCGATCCGCGCGGGTGGCAACGTAAAACACGAAGTCGGCGGCGCGATCATGGGCAACGATCCGAACAAGTCGGTGACGAATGCGTTTGCGCAAACGTGGGAGGTGAAGAACCTGTTCCTCACGGACGGCGCGCCATTCTGCTCGAACGCGGACAAGAATCCCACGCTCACCATCATGGCGTTAGCGTGGCGCGCGACAGAGTACGCACTCGAGGAAATGCGGAGGGGCAATGTCTGACCCCACGCGCATGGATCGCCGAGTGGCGATCAAGTGGATGTTGTCGGCGGTGGGATCGGTTGCGTTGCTGAATGGCGATGCACTCGCGCAGGCACCAGTGTCAGCGGGCGGGGCAGGGTACGGCGTCGATCCCAAGCTTCTCACCAGCTACAAGCCGGGCGACCTCTGGCGCCTAACGATGAGCGCGAGCCAGCGTCGCACTGCGGCTGTGTTATGCGACGTCATCATTCCCGCCGAGGGCGGCACACCGAGCGCGTCGGCGTTGCATGTGCACGACTTCTTGAATGAGTGGATCAGCGCGCCGTACCCCGCGCATCAACGCGATCGCACAGTGATCATCGACGGACTCGCGTGGATGGACGCTGAATCAGTGCGGCGTTTTGGCAAACCGTTTCACAAGATCGCGATGCAGCAGCGCCATTCCATTTGCGATGACATCTGCTACGAGCCGAAGGCGAATCCGGAGTTCAAGACGGCGGCGGCGTTCTTTCGCCGATACCGCGATCTTACCGCCGGCGGGTTTTACACAACGCCGGCAGGCATGAAGGATATCGGATACGTCGGGAACGTCGCGCTGCCGGCGTTCAACGGGCCGCCAAAGGAAGTGAAGGCACTGCTGGGAGTCGGAGAGTCGAACCCTTAAGTACCGCGGTGTCGCCGCGACTACACACAGGCGTCCGTAGACGGTGTAGTCATCAGGGCGTACCGCCGCTCACGAGATCCTCGTCCTTGTCCTTCAACGGCTTGCCAAACGTCCAGCTAAAGCCGAGCAACATTCCGCGGACCTGCCGAGCGCGTCGGGATACCTGAGAGAAACGCGGATCAATCGTCGTCGACCCTTCGCTCGACGTGCTGAACGGATCGATGACACGGAGCGTCACACTCAGTTGGTCGTCCATCAACTTCTTTCGCCCGGCAAAGTTGAATTGCGACCGACTGTATGTCCGGCCCTGTTCCACGGTCATTGCCGGCTGATAGGAAACGAGCGCCTGCACGTCGAGCGTCTTCGAGAATCGCAGGGTCGCGTTGCTGCGCGCTCTCCAGCCGAACGCATTGATGGAGAGACCAGGGGTCACATTGGCAGCGTTACTCACCTGATGAAACGCACTGGCTCCGACGAACCCCGTCAGACGCTTGCCGCTCAGGCCGAACGTCGCGTCGCCGCCATATGCATCGCTCGTCGCAATGTTCGCGTAGGTTCTCGTTGCAACTCCCGCAGAATCGATCGTGCGAATCGAGCGCACGGCATCGCGCGTGTGCCGCCAGAAGGGTGTCAGTTGCACGGTCAGCCGCTCGCCCGAACGCTGCAGGCCAAGCTCGAGCGCGCGGATGTATTCCGGCTTCAAGCTCGGATTGCCGCGCG
>JBDTXZ010000636.1:0-3081 GCA_040005935.1 bacterium
CCCTTGCCGTCCGCAGGAACGAACGCCATGCGATCAAACGGATTCGCCTTGAAGCACGTCGTCGCGATGAAGAACAGCAGGATCAGCGCGAGCGTCCCGCAGGCAAACGGCGCGAGCTCACGCGCCTTTTCGCGCACGGACCAGATGGCGATCGACGAATAGCAGGAGAGAATGAGCGCCCAGAAGAGCATGGATCCCGCCTGCCCGCCCCAGAATGCCGTGAAGATGTAGATCTTCGGCATGTTCGCACTGGTGTGCGATGCGACGTAGCTGAGCGAAAAATCGTGGGTGAGCAACCCGGTCCACAGTCCTGCCGACGCGAGGATGATCATCAGCGTCGTGACGTAGAGTCCGCGCCGGCCACTCGCGATGAGGTCGTCGCGCCCCATCGCCCCGCCGGCAAACGACGTAACGCCCGCCCAGGCCGCCATCAGGAGCGCAACCCAGAGCGACAACTCTCCGACGAGGATCACGCTTTTGCTCCGGCCCTGTAGCCTGGCGTCTGCTTATACTTCTCAGGGCCAGGCGCGCCGCCGGGTGCGTTCTCGTAGCGAGAGGCGCACTTGGCGAGGAGCGTCGTGGCGTGAAAGGTCCCGTCCTCGCCCATGCGTCCCTCGACGACGACATCGACGCCATCGGTGAACGTGTCGGGCGCGATGCCGCGATAGACAACCGGAAACCCCTTCGCGCCATCCGTGACGTTGAACGCGTACTCCTTGCCGCCTGGCACGCGGGTTATCGACCCGGGCACGACGCGCGCGCCGATCTTCACACCGGTGTTCCGGAACGTCGGATCAGCCGTGAGCTTGGTCGCCAGCTCGGTGGGCGTGAGGTAGTACATGCCGGTGTCCTTGATGGACGTCGTCATGAGATACCCGGCCGTGCCGAGAACGAGGGCGCCGCCAATGAGGAATTTCGTTCGAGCCGATGTCATGCCAACTGCGCTCGCATTTTGAGGAAGGTGACCCTCCGCCAATATAACGCCGCCGGACTGTACTGCCGCTCGGCGTTTCCCCTACAGCGTACGCTCAGCGCTTCGTCCTCGCCAGAAGAACCGTCGCGGCCCCGGCCCCAGCGGCGTCCCACGTGAGGTCGCGGAAGCTGAATTCACCCCGCGCGCGAAGGTCGTGCACCTCCTTGCCCACGCCCGCCACCGCGGACGCGGCCGTTGCACCGGCCAGCGCCGCGCCATGATCCAGCCCCGCGGTGCGCAATGTTCCGTACGACATGCTCTGCACGAACGCTGACGTGAAGAAATGCTGGAGCTTGTCGCCGCCAAACCAGTGATCGGCGGGGGCTGCTGCCGGTGCGAGTGAAAAGACAAGCCACAGGCGATTCATCAGGCCACGCTCCGCGTTTTGGTTTTTGGTGTGCCAAGGCGTTTTGCAATCAGCTCGATCGACCGGTGCAGTAGCTCGCGATGCTCTGCCGGGTGGATCCAACTGCTTGCTCCACTCGGGTGCGGCAAGGGAATGACGATCGAACGCCCGCCTTCGTGTTCAATGTCGTGCTCCTTGCCCACTACCTCATCGAGCGGAAGCGCGCCGAGGAAGCGGTCGATTGCCAGACGCCCAACTGGTATGATGACAGCAGGACGAATAATGCTTAGCTCATCCGCCAGCCAAACGCCGCAGCGTGCGCGCTCGCCGGGCGATGGCACGCGGTCGCCTCGCCCGCCTTTATGTGGACCCGGATAGCAGCGCGTGACGGCTGATATGTAGAGCAGCTCGCGCGCGGTTCGCTCGTCGAGTCCGGCTTGACCCAGCCATTTGAAAAGCGTTTTGCCTGCTCGTCCGGCGAAGGCGCGGCCGCCGCCCATCTCGGTTTTCCCGGGCGCCTGCCCCACGAGCATCGCACGCGGAGCGCGAGCAAGCGACACAATTGGCATGATGCCAGGCCCAAGTGCGCAGCGACGGCAGGCGCTCAGCTTTGCGCAGTGCGCGTCGAGCGCGCGTGCGAGGCCGAGTGCGTAATCAGCGCGGGGACGAGGCATAATCGATCCTAGAGTGCGGCAAATTCGTCGTGCCTGAGCGCGGTGAACGCATATGGCGCGCGGACGATGCCGCGATCGGTAATAATCGCTGTGATCAATGCTGCGGGGGTTACATCGAACGCGGGGTTGTAAACGGAGACGCCGGCGGGCGTTGTGGGCTGGCCGTGGGACTCGCGGATCTCATGCGCGCCGCGATGTTCGATGGTGATGTCGTCACCTGTGGGCGTGGCGGGATCGACGGTAGACCAAGGAGCAGCAACGTAGAACGGCACCCCGTGATGCCTGGCGACGAGTGCGAGCGCATACGTGCCGATCTTGTTGGCGACGTCTCCATTCGCGGCAATACGATCGGCACCAACGATGACGAGATCCACCTCGCCACTGCGCATCAACGAGGCCGCCATGTTGTCGGCGAGGACTGTGACGTCGATGCCGGCCTGGGTCAGTTCCCATGCGGTGAGGCGGCTGCCTTGCAGGAGCGGGCGTGTTTCGTCGGCAAATACCCTGACGTGGCTGCCCTGTTCAGCCGCGAGGTAGATCGGGGCGAGCGCGGTACCAATTCCGCCAGTCGCCAGCGCGCCAGCGTTGCAGTGCGTAAGCACGCGTGCATTCGCCGGCAGGAGTGTGAGTCCATGCTCACCGATGCGCCGGCACATCGCGCGATCTTCGTCGAGAATCGCTGTTGCTTCGCGATGCATCGCGCCGAGAACGGCTTGCGCGTCGCCGCGGGTGTCATGAGCGATGCGTTGCAGGCGCTGGATCGCGAGGGGCAGGTTGACGGCGGTGGGCCGCACCGCTCCGATACGGTTGCCCAGCGTGTGCAACTTTTCGAGGAACGACTCACGGGCCTCGTTCGCGTATGGCGCGAGTGCGACGACGAGCCCCATCGCTCCGGCGATACCGAGTGCGGGTGCTCCTCGCACAGCGAGTGTCGCGATGGCATCGCAAACGTCATCGGCGGTGCGCAATTCTCGCCGCACGAGCTCGGCGGGAAGGCGGCGCTGATCGATGATGTCCACGGCGTCTTCGCGCGCCGACCAGCGCACAGCTTCAACGATCGTCATGCTGGAAAGTTAGCCCGCGCAAGG
>JBDTXZ010000637.1:0-3077 GCA_040005935.1 bacterium
ACGCGATCGGCAAGCTGCGCCTTCTCGAGTGCATCTGGCCACGCGTACACGAGTGTACCGACGGCCTTGAATCCTGCGCGGTAGGCAATGGATACCTTGAGCTTGTCCGTTGCGGGACGGCCCTTGATGCCGAACACGCGCACGCGATTGTCGCCGTCGTCCGCAAGATGGATCGTCGTGAAATCAGCGACGACGTCTGGCGTGATATAGCTATTCGGGTCGCCCATTTCGTAGACGCACTGCTCGGTCACCGATGGCACGTTGATGCGTCCGCCCGTGTTTGGGTGCTTCACAATGGTAAACGTGCCGTCCGCCTTTGCTTCGACAATCGGATACCCGATGTTCGCGAGGTCAGGGATGTTACGCCAATCGTAGAGGCAGTTTCCGCCGGAGCATTGCGCGCCACACTCGATGATGTGTCCGGCGATGATGCCAGCCGCGAGCTTGTCCCACTCCTCCGCGCCCCATCCAAATTCGTGACGGAGCGGCGCCATCGTGAGCGCCGTGTCGGTGGAACGGCCAGTGACGACGACATTCGCTCCTCGTGCGAGTGCTTCGACAATGGGTGTCGAGCCGATGTACGCATTGGCCGATAAGACGCGATCGCGAACGGTGCTAAGCGGCTCGCCTGTTTCCATGTGCGTCAGCGCGTGGCCGCTTGCGAGCAACTCGTCGATTCGTGGCAACAGGTCGTCGCCCGTGACGACGCCAACGCGGAGCTTACCTCCCGCGCCACTCGCACGAGCGATGTCGAGCACCGCTTCAGCGCATGCAATGGGATTCACGCCACCGGCATTCGCAATCACCTTGACGCCGCGATCCGTGACGGCAGGCAAGACGCTCTCCATCGCCCCGATGAAGTCGCGCGCGTAACCCATCTTCGGATCACGTTCCTTCTGCTTTTGCAGAATCGACATCGTGACTTCGGCGAGATAGTCGAGCATCAGGTAGTCCACCGGGCCCCCTTCGACTTGCCGGCGTGGCGCGTCGAGCCAATCGCCCCAGAAGCCTTGCCCTCCCGCGACGCGTACGATCTTGCTTGATGTATCCGTCATGCGTCAGGGAGCGAGGGAAGAACGAACGGTCCAAGGTGCGGACCAGGATTGGAGAGCGCTGCGCGTAGCGCCAAGGCGAGTACGTCCCGCGTGTCTTCCGGATAGATGACCGCGTCGACGTACCCGCGAGCGGCGGCGTAGCGTGCGTCGAGTTGCTCCTCGTAATCGGCGCGCATCTCGTCGACGGAACGCTGTGTGTCGCGGTCGAGCGTTTCCTTGTCACGAACGGCACGCGCGATAGCTGGTCCGTGCACTGCTTGCACCGCGGCCTCACCTTCCATCACCGCCATGCGGCCAGTGGGCCATGAGAAGATGAAGTCGGGATCGAAACCCTGCCCCGCCATGGCGTAGTAGCCGGCGCCCGACGCGTGATTCACCGTGAGGACAATTTTCGGTACGCGCGCGGTTGCCATGGCTTCAACAAAGCGTGCGCCTGACCGAATGACGCCTTCGTGTTCGGACTCAGGGCCGACCATGAAACCAGAGACGTCTTGCACGAAGAGCAACGGAATTCCCTGCCGATCGCAACGCTCGATAAAGAATGCGACCTTCTCGGCACTCTCGGCATAGACGATGCCGCCAAAGCGCGGCTTCTCGCCGGCGCGACCCTTGATGAGGCCACGTTGGTTGGCGATGATGCCGACGCCGATGCCGTTGATGCGTGCGTCGCCGCAGATCATTTCGCGCGCAAGCGCGCCTTGGAACTCGGAGAGCTGACCGTCGTCCGTGAGGACGCTGAGGATCCGATGCATGTCGTACGACATGCGATGATCTGTCGGCAATAGATCGTACAGCGCTTCCGGCGGCGCACCGCCCTCAGCAGGCGCAATGTGCGCGCCGCTTTTTTCCGGAGGCAACTGGGCGACCAACTCGCGCAACGTGTGGAGACATGCTTCATCGTCGTCCACCGCGTAGTGCGCGACGCCGCTGATCTGCGTGTGCGTTACTGCGCCGCCGAGTGTCTCGCCGTCGATCGTCTGGCCAGTGGCGCCCTTCACCAGGTTCGGTCCGCCGAGTCCCATGAAGGACGAGCCCTTGACCATGACGATGAGGTCGGAGAGCGCGGGTAAATATGCACCGCCCGCGATGCACTGCCCCATCACCGCCGACAGCTGCGGGATGCGCAGGTAGCGTCGCATGATGGAGTTGTAATAGAAGATGCGACTCGCGCCATATTGCCCGGGGAACACGCCACCCTGATACGGCAGGTTCACGCCCGCCGAATCGACCAGATAGATGATCGGAATGCGGCAGCGCATGGCGACTTCCTGCGCACGCAGAATCTTCTTGATCGTCTCGGGCCACCAGGAGCCGGCTTTCACCGTCGCGTCGTTCGCGACGACAACGACCGGACGTCCATGAATAATTCCGACACCCGTCACCACGCCGGCCGCGGGAGCAGCGCCGTCGTACTGATCGTAGGCGAGCAGTAGCCCGATCTCGACAAAGCGGGCGCCAGCGTCGCAGAGCTTTGCGATTCGCTCGCGCGCCGTGAGTTTTCCTTGCTTGTGCTGCTTGTCGATCTTGTCCTGTCCGCCTCCGAGTCGGAGGCGATCTTCGAGCGCGCGGAGCTCGGCGCTCAGCTCGCGGAGCCGTGTCGTCACAAGTGGCTCACACTTCCTGCTTCGACCGTTCGGCGAACCAGGACTGGATGTAGTTCACGAGGTCCGATGTCGGCGTTCCAGGCCCGAACAGGCGGCCGGTGCCGAGTCTGTGCAGCTCTTCCATGTCTTCTTTGGGGATGATGCCCCCGCCGGTGATCAGGATGTCGTCGCGGCCTTGCTCCTTGAGCAGGTCGAGTACGCGGGGGAAGAGGGTCATGTGGGCGCCGCTCAGGATGGAGAGGCCGACGACGTCGACGTCTTCCTGCACGGCTGCGGTGGCGATCATTTCAGGAGTTTGGTGCAGGCCGGTGTAGATGACTTCCATGCCTGCATCGCGGAGTGAGGCGGCGACGACTTTTGCGCCGCGATCGTGGCCGTCGAGGCCCGGCTTGGCGACAAGAACTCGGATGGGGCGCAT
>JBDTXZ010000638.1:0-3068 GCA_040005935.1 bacterium
CGGAGGATGCTCTGTCTCGCAACGCTCCCACGCGTACATGCAGCGCTCGCGAAAGCGACAGCCCGTCGGCCACGCCGTAGGCGGAGGAACGGTTCCGGGAATCGTGGCGAGTCGCTCGACGTTACCGCCAACCCGCGGCATCGCGCCGAGCAGGCCTTCGGTGTACGGATGCTGTGGACGCGCAAAGAGGTCTGCTGTCAGTGCTTCTTCCACGACTTCCCCGGCATACATGACGATGACGCGCGTGCAATTTTCCGCTACGACACCGAGATCATGGGTGATGAGGAGGATGGCGGTCCCCAACCGATTCGTGAGATCGGCGAGCAGTTCGAGGATCTGCGCCTGGATGGTGACATCGAGCGCGGTGGTTGGCTCGTCGGCAATGACGAGTGCCGGATTCATCACGAGCGCCATCGCAATCACGACGCGCTGGCGCATGCCACCGGACAGTTGGTGCGGATACTCGTGCGCGCGTTGCTCGGGCGCGGGAATGCCAACCAATGTCAGCATCTCGACGGCTTTGTCCCAGGCCTCTCGCTTCGAACTACCCGCGTGAATGCGCGCCACTTCAGCAATCTGATCCCCGATGGTGAACACGGGGTTCAGTGCCGTCATCGGTTCCTGGAACACCATCGCGATTCGATTGCCGCGCACGCGTTGAATGTCGCGCTCAGCGAGCGTGAGCAGGTCCTTGTCTTCGAACCGGATCGCGCTTCCCGCCTCGATGCGACCCGGCGCGCGGATCAGGCGAAGTATCGAGAGCGCCGTGACGCTCTTGCCGCACCCACTTTCGCCGACGATGCCAAGCGTTTCGCCAGCACCGACGTGCAGCGACACGCCGTCAACGGCGCGGGCGACGCCGTTGTCGGTGTAGAAATACGTACGGAGGTTCTCGATTTCGAGGAGGGGTGCGGTCATGCCTCTATGCAAAAGGTGCGTCGTCGTGCGCCGGAAGAAGCTGCCGAGGATCAAGCGCATCCCGCAAGGCGTCGCCAAGTGCATTGCACGCGAATACGGTCACGAGGATCGCCAGCCCGGGGAATAGAGTAAGCCACCAGACGTCTCCGACGCGCGTGGAGCCCTCTTCGATGATGTTCCCCCAGCTCGCGGTGGGTGGCCGCACACCGATGCCGAGATAGGAGAGACCGGCCTCGAGCAGGATGACGTTGCCAACCGAGAGCGTCGCCGAGACGATTGCGGGTCCAATAGCGTTCGGCAACACGTGCACCATGAGAATGCGCCATCCCGGAACGCCGAGTGCTCGTGCGGCCACCACGTAGTCCGCGTCGCGCAAGGCGAGCGTTTCCGCGCGAACCAACCTACTCACCTTGAACCAGCCAACACTGGCAATCAGGAGCGTCAACGATACTACGCTGACCTCCTGCCAGAGTGCGATCACGACCATGAGCAACAACAGAGCGGGAATCGAGAACGCCGCATCGACGACGCGCATCAGCACCTGATCGACGACGCCGCCAACATACCCCGCGATCGCGCCGAGAAGCGTGCCAAATGTCACCGCGAGGGAAACTGCGACAAGGGAAACGGTGAGCGAAACTCGCGCGCCGTAAATGACACGCGAGAGGACGTCACGACTGAAGGTGTCGGTGCCAAGCGGGTGCGCGAGGGACGGAGGCTGGCTCTGGAGGTGCGCAATGTCGAGCTGAGCGCGCGGATCGTACGGCGCGAGGTACCGCGCAAGAATGGCGATGAGTGCAATTGTCCCCAGCACGTTGACTGCAATCCAAACGCGCCGGTCGCGCCGGAGACGATGACGGACCGTCGAAGCAGCAATGCGCACCGGGACGTTCACGTTAGCTCAGTCGAACGCGTGGATCTGCCGCGGCGACAGCGATGTCCGCGAGCAAGGCGCACGCGGCCACGAGCATGCTCATCACCATCACGCCTGCCGTGAGGAGCGGATAATCGCGCGCCTCGATCGCGTTGATGACGACGAGGCCGAGGCCGGGCCACGAGAACACTTTTTCAACGAAGACCGCGCCGGTCGCATATGCAGGGATGCTTATGCCAACCAGCGTGATCGTCGGCAAAAGGGCATTGCGAAAGGCATGGTAACGAACGGCTGACCGCCAGCTCAGTCCCTTTGCGAGCGCCGTTCGCATCCAATCGCTCGGCAGTACCGACAGGAGCGCGGCGCGCTGATAGCGTGCAGTTTCTGCAGCGGTGAGGATGGCGAGCGTGGCAACCGGAAGCACGAGATGCTTGAGCCGGTCGAGAAGACGCTCGCTTGGCGAGAGATACTCGTACATGAAGGTATCGGTCATCCCTCCCGCTGGGAGCAGCCGCAGCCGATACGCGAAGAGAATCAGGATGATGAGCGCAAGCCAGAAATCGGGCACGGAATAGAGCACGAGGAGCACTCGGCCGAGCCATTTGTCGCGCGCGCTGCCCGGACGCTCTGCCTGCAGCAGGCCGACGCTAATTCCGATCGCGAAGCTGAGAATGAGACCGAGGCCGGAAAGCAGCAGCGTGTTGGGCATCGCCGTGGCGAATACGTCGCGGACGGGGCGATGATGCGAGAACGAGTAGCCGAGGTCGCCGCGCGCGGTATTGGTGACCCAGCGGATGTACTGCTCACCGATCGGCCGATCCAGCCCATACGCAACGCGCCATTGGTCGCGCACCGCCTCGGTGATGTTCGGCCGGGACAGCGCCGCGGCGATGGGATCGCCGGGCGCGAGGTGAATGACGACGAACGCGAAGGTGGTGACGAACGCGACGACTGCAAGTGACTGGAGGAGCCGCGCCGCGAGGTACCGACGCACGGGGCTACGGCGTGGGCCGAAGACCGATCTTGTCGCGCGCGCTGCGTTGACTCGCCGGAATCCACCAATCCGCAATGCCCGCCCAATATCCGTCCGCGCGTAACGTGGTGGTGCGAAGGCGCCTGCTGATGCCCATGATCGCTGGCGTCTCATACAGCCAGATGCCCGGCGCATCCTCGATGATCGTCTCGAACGCTCGGCGCGCGTAGGCTTTCGTGCGCGCAGGATCGAATGCGGAGGTCGCACTGTCGAGCAATGCGTCGACCGCAGGATTCGAGTACG
>JBDTXZ010000639.1:0-3058 GCA_040005935.1 bacterium
AGTTGCCTCAGCCAAGGATCGCATCTTCTCGGCAAAGCTCGAGTCGGGCGCGAACTGGGGCTTGATGGGCGCCCAGTAGACTTCGGCAAGAGCGATGAAAAGCTCATCGCGATTCCGGAAATTTCCGTAGATGGCTCCGCTCGTCATCCCGGCGCGCTGCGCCACGTCCGTCAGCGTGGTGTTTTCGAAGCCTTTTTCCCGAATCAGCTCGCGGGCCGCAGTGAGCAGCGTGGCGCGAGTGCGGGCGCGCTTGTCCCCTTTTGGCCGCCCCTTGGGACCTGTTCCGCTCATGCCGTACGTGTTCCGATCAAAGTAGCCCTTGCCCATTTAATAGTTAATCTATTTTATTGATTACAAATATTATAGCTCGCCAATTATACACGTCTGGAGTAGCGATGAATAGGGAAGATCCCATCCCGGCCGCCCTCGAAGCCATCATCCGCGGTGGCTCACTTGTATGCGCAGCAACACTGGTATGGCGCGACGGGAAAGTCGTTCACACGGCTGCAGTTGGCTGCCGAGATATCGAGGCGAACCTTCCGGTCGAGCGTGACACGCTGTTCCGCATTGCATCCATGACCAAGCCAATCACGTGCACCGCCGCGCTCATGCTGCTGGAGGAGGGCCGCTTCGCGCTCGACGAGCCGATTGCACGCTGGGCGCCGGAATTCTCCGAGATGCGGGTGCTTCGCTCACCTTCGGCTGCGCTTCACGAGACGGACGCGGCCGAGCGCCAGATCACCTTCGAGGATCTGTTGACGCACCGATCTGGCCTGACGTACGGTGCCGTCCATGCGGGTCCCATTGCACAGGCGTTCGCGGAGGCGTTAGGCGGCGACATCGATAGCACGGTGGCGCCCGACGATTGGATCACCGGGCTCGCTGCCTTGCCTTTGATCGACCAACCCGGCGCCACACTGCACTACGGTCACTCGACAGATCTCCTCGGCCTGCTCATCGCGCGCATCGAAAACGCACCACTGGGTGACGTGCTGCAGCGACGAATCTTCGGCCCACTCGGAATGCACGACACTGGCTTTACCGTTCCGGCGGAGAAAAGAGGGAGACGGGCGCGTCTTCATGGCTTTGATGACGAGGGACGGTTGATGGAGCGTGAAACGGGTCCCGGGGGCTCGACGCTCGCAGAGCGACCGGCAGACATGACGTACGTCTCCGGCGGCCAGGGTCTCTGGTCGACGGTGGACGATTACGCCACCTTCGCGCGAATGTTCGTTGGCGAGGGGGAGGTAGACGGAGTGCGGTTGTTACGACCAGAGACGGTAGCGCTGATGACCGCCAACTGCCTGACTGCGAGCCAACGCGCCACCGCGGAAGTCGTGGGAATGCGGCTCTTCACGGCGGGGCACGGCTTTGGAATGGGCGTCGCGGTGGTGCTCGAGCCCGAGAAGGCGCTCACGACAATCTGTGGCGGCGGCGTCGGCACGGTGGGTTGGCCGGGCGGTTTCGGCGGTTGGTGGCAAGCCGACCCCACTCACAAGTCGGTGATGGTGTTTCTCACCCACAACATGGTCGAGCGCGAACAATTCGAAAATGGCGTCGGTTTCGGAGTTTACAGAGCAATAACGCAGTTCCACAAACTGGCGTCGGCTGGGAACGCCAATCCATCGTGAGGAGCGTCGCAGCGACAACCTCTATGGCAGGCGCGCACTACCAGATTCGTGCTCGCGCGCTGGGGGCCAGATACATTTGGTCGCCAGCGCGGACATCGAACGCGTCGTACCACGCATCGAAGTTGCGAACGATTGAGGCGCGATAAATATCCGGCGTGCGATCGCTATTCGCGATAAGAGTACGCAAAGCACTCTCGCTCAGCTTGCCGCGCACGCGGATGCAAAGCAAAGCGACAGCGCCGCGGCAAGCGCAGTCGGTAGTCCAACGCCACGTCTCGTCATCATTCGGTCACCGCAGTTCGTTCCAGCGCATGTCTGTGTGAATCGCTCCATCGCGCACGCGCACGCCGCCGCCCACGCCGCCGACACGATCGCCGCGGCGGAAGCTGATTGGTCCGGTGGCGCCGATAGCGAGGACGCCGGGGCTCGCGAGCGCTTCGCGCACACCTTGACGCGTATCGCCGCCGCGACGAATGGCCTCGAGTAGCGCGCGCGCTGCGTCGTACGCCATTGCCGACACCGCGTCGGGCTCACGATTGAAGCGTCGCCGGAATGCCGTGCGGAATTGCACGGCCACGGTGGCGGTGTCATTGAGCAGGAACATCGACGGCCACATTACACCGTCTGCGTAAGGCTCGGTGGCGAGTGACGAGGCCCAACCGTCGCCGCCGAAAATCTGTGATGGCAGATGCTGCGCGGCGGCGGCACGAAGAAAGGCGCGATAGGAATACGTTCCACAGATCACAAACACCGCATCAGGACGCGAGGCTTTATACGCGCGCACGAAGACGTCAAAATCCGTTGTGGTATCTGTGACGGGGTCCTGCAACACGACCTCGCCGCCGAGCGCGCGAAACGCAGGAACGAATGCATCGGCGTGCCCGCGTCCGTACGCATCGTTCACGTAGAGAATCGCGACGCGGTGCCATTTCCTCGCGACGGCGAGACGCGCCTCCTGGAGAATTCGTGGCCGACGACTCCCAAGACGCGTTTGTCGTCCACGAACTGGCGGGCCACGTTTACGGCAACCTCACCCGCGACCGCTGTCCTTGAGGATACGAAGGTCGATGCGCCGGCCACGGATGCCACCAGATTCATTCGCCTGGTCAATCGCGATGCGGATGCCGCGGAGATTGTCCTCGCTGTCGTCGCCGTCCTTCAGCATACCGACGGCGCCGATCATGAGCGGCTCTGTCGCGTGCGAGCAGGCGGCGAGGACCGACACTGACAGGAGAGCGCACCGCGTGGCGCGCGTCGCGTTCATCCTGAGCATGAGCGGACGAATGTCATCGGAAAGGCGGAATCGGGAGAACTGCGTGCAACCGCCCATGGCTACAAATGCCGCAATCGGCCTGGGCTCGTAAAGAGCAGTATCGGCAGTACGAGCCTTCCCGTTCACTCGCCGCACACTCTCGGCGCGTGCGATT
>JBDTXZ010000640.1:0-3057 GCA_040005935.1 bacterium
CGCTGAGACCAAGCCGCTTGTTCCGCAGCTCATCGACGAACTCGGCGTCGAGGAGTCCGTCGGGAGTGTCGACATCACGGACGGCTTCGAGCAGGCTGAGTGGAAGGAGTGCGTCGACAGTGGCGAGCATAAAACTGCGTGGGACGGCAGGGCGGCAGGACGAGCGAGGCGGCCGTTCAAGCTAACGGGAACCGAGGGTGCCCTCAATGGCTTAGCCCCATGTGGCAACGCTTGTCCCGCGCGTCCGATCACGACTACCTTCGCGAATGCCGCTCTCGTACACCGCGACGCTGATGCTCGGACGCGCAGCAGCCGGCGCGGTCGCGGCCAGCGCGATCGCATTCGTCTCGCGACGCGGTGGCTCACTCTCCACCTCCGGCGCTGTTGCGACCGTCGTTGTCGGCTCGGCGACCGCCGCTGCAGGGTGGACGTGGGGCGGATTGCTCGTCGTCTACTTCGTTGCCGCGATGCTGCTCACCCGACAGGGACGCACCGACAAGGAGCGGCTCACCGCAGGCGTTGTGGCCAAGGGCGGCGCGCGCGACGCCGTCCAGGTCATCGCCAACGGTGGTGTGTTCGCGGCCGCCGTGGTGCTCGCGCCCTTCGCCCCTGAACCACTTGGACATGTGATGCGCATCGCCGCACTCGGCGCACTCGCGGCGTCCGCGGCAGACACGTGGGCCACCGAGATTGGAACCCTGTATGGCGGTACGCCACGCTCGATGCTCACACTGCGTCCGCTTCCTCCCGGCACATCGGGTGGCATCAGCGCCATGGGTTCGCTCGCGCTGGTCGCCGGAGCGGCATTTATCGCAGTGGTCGCTCGATGGTTTGGACTACCTGACGCCGTGGAGATCGTGACGACAGCGGGCGTCGCAGGCGCGCTCGCTGATTCCCTCGTCGGCGCGACGATGCAGGAGCGACGCTGGTGCCCCATTTGCGAAAAGACATCGGAACAGCGCGTTCACGATTGCGGAACCGCGACAATCCTGGCAGGTGGACGCGAATGGATGGACAACGATCTGGTGAACCTGATCTCGACGATTGTCGGTGGCGCGGTAGCAGCCGCGCTGGCCAACCTCTAGGCTTCCACGCGTGAGCAACCGAAGCAGTACTGGCGCGAGCAGGTACGACGCGATCGTCGTTGGTGGTGGGCCCGCGGGCGCGTCGACAGCGTTCGCGCTCGCGCGCGCCGGTGCGCGCGTGCTCGTCCTCGACCGCGCCACGTTTCCGCGTGCAAAGCCGTGCGCCGAGTATCTCAGCCCGCAAGCGTCGCGCGTGTTGAGTGAGATGGGCGCGCTCGACCAGGTCGAGCGTGCGGGCGCCGCGCATCTGGCCGGCATGATCGTCCGCGCGCCCAACGGCGCCGCGCTGCGTGGAGATTTTGTCGCCGAGCATGGCTATAGCGCGTTTCGCGATCGTGGCCTTGCGTTGAGAAGGACCCTGTTGGATCCGATTCTGCTCTCGTGCGCGCGAGAAGCCGGCGCCGATGTGCGCGAGGGCGTGCGAGTGGTCGATCTCGCGCGCGACGGAAATGATCGTGTCACCGGAGTGCAACTGCTCGGTGACACGGGGACCAGTGCGCTGTACGCGCCCCTCGTCGTCGGCGCTGATGGACTGCACTCCGTGGTCTCGCGACGCCTCGGCCTTGCGCGCACGAGTCGCCTGTGGCCGCGTCGCATCGCACTCGTCGCGCACTACGAAAACTTCGGCGACGTCGGCAATTGGGGCGAGATGCATGTCGAACGTGGGGTCGGCTACGTCGGACTCGCGGCGGTCGACGGTGGACTCACGAATGTCGCGATGGTCGTCCCCTCGACGGCTGCGCGGGAGATCAGTGGCGATCGCACGGCGTTCTTCGAGGCTTGGTTACGAGCGCGACCGCAGCTCGCGGCGCGCGTCGCGCCCGCTCGACGCGTCACGCCAGTGCTCGCGACCGGACCATTCGCGTCGCACGCGCGTCGCGCATGGGCGCCAGGCGTCGCGTTGGTCGGTGACGCAGCTGACTTCTTCGATCCCTTTACGGGCGAAGGCATCTATTCGGCACTGCGTGGCGGTGAGATGCTTGCTCCATTCGCGATGCGCGCGCTCGGTGCCAGCACAGCAGCAGCGCAGGACGCGGAACTTCGTGCGTATGCCAAGGCGCGTCGCGCCGAATTTCGCGGCAAGTGGATCGTCGAGCGGTGCATCAATGCGGCCGTCTCGTTTGCGCCAGCGATGAACTATTTCGCAACCACACTTGCGGCTCGCAAGGATATGGCGGACTTGCTCGTGGGCGTCACTGGGGATTTTGTGCCGGCCAGCGAAGTGTTGCGCCTCACGTATCTGCTCAATCTCTTTCGCCAACCCACGCACGTATGACCATCGACCCAGATTCCTTCCGTAGCGTGCTCGGTCGCTTCGCGTCCGGCATCACCGTCATCACCGCGCTCGATGGTGATGGCCGCGACGTCGGTATGACGGTGAGCGCATTCTGCTCCGTGAGCCTGAATCCGCCGCTCGTGCAGGCGTGTGTCGATCGCGCGGCGTCCATGTTCGACGCGCTGCAGTTGGCCGAACGATTTGGCGTGAATGTGCTGGCGGCTGACCAGGAATCGTTGTCGCGCCGCTTTGCCGCTGTCGAGTCGTCGCATCGCTTCGACGGCATCGGCTACGTGCGTGGAGAAAACGGTGTCGTACTGTTGGACGACGCGCTGGCGCATATCGAGTGCAGCGTGGTGTCGCGATATGAGGCCGGCGATCACATGATGTTCGTTGGCGCGGTGGAGCGCGCGACGGCCCGTGACGCACGACCGCTCTTGTACTATCGCGGTGGTTACGCACAACTCGAAAGGTGAGCCTTGGACTAGATGCCATGCTGTTCAGGTAGGCGCGAATTGATGTTATCCCGCACGCGCGAGCGCAGCGAGCGCGTGTCAACTGATCGGCGCAACACTCTGTCATCACGCAGGAGCGAGCGCAGCGAGCGCGTGTCAACTGATCGGCGCAACACTCTGTCATCCCGCAGGAGCGAGCGCAGCGAGCGCGTGTCAACTGATCGGCGCAACACTCTGTCAT
>JBDTXZ010000641.1:0-3056 GCA_040005935.1 bacterium
TGTTGTCAGAGAGCGTGTAGGAACCGGCATCAGTCGCGGTGCCCGTGCTGACACTCCCATCGAGTTCGGTGTCCCGGATGACGTAGGACAAGGTGTACGTGCCCGCGCTGCTGAATACGTATTGCCTGGACAGCATCTCCTCCTTGGGATCGCTTGCCTGAAACACCCATGGTAGCGGCTTGCCATCCACAGACGTCAAGTTCCACGTGCCGACGACTGACGTCACGGTCGGTGCAGTGGGTGAGTCAGCGGATCCACAGGCCGATGCGAGCGCGCCCGCGAGGGCGAATGTGCAGAGAGTAATGAGACGATTCATCTGATAAAGCCGCAGGATTTGGGGACCGACTACGCGAACACAATCTGAATCGTGGAACTCGCCGACGGAAGAAATCCCAGTAGGAGCCGACTAGTGCTTGCTCGGAGAATCGTAATTGGTGTTGTGCTCGCATGTAGTGCGAGTGCCCCCGCGCCCGCGCAGAGTGCAGCCGCTGAAACCGCTGCACAGCATGACGCCCGCATGGCGTGGTGGCGTGATGCGCAGTTCGGCATGTTCATACACTGGGGCGCCTATGCTGTGCCTGCCGGCGTCTATCACGGCGAGCGCGTGCCAGGCATTGGCGAGTGGATCATGAGTCGCTCGCAGATCCCTGTCGGCGAATACGAGCAGTTCGTGCGGGCGTTCAATCCAGTGAAGTACGACGCCGAGCAATGGGTGCGCATCGCGAAGGACGCGGGGATGAAATACATCATCATCACGTCCAAGCATCACGACGGCTTCGCGCTGTTCGACTCGAAGGTCTCGAGCTACGACATGGTGGACGCGACGCCGTACCATCGTGACGCACTCAAGGCGCTGGCGGACGCCGCGCACCGTCAGGGCATGCGCTTTGGCGTGTACTACTCGATCATGGATTGGCATCATCCCGACGCGCAGGGACCGAACGCGCCGGAGTACAACTCGCGCACGTGGAGCAATCCGCGCTTCAGCCAGTACGTCGAGTCGTACATGAAGCCGCAGCTCAAGGAATTGCTCACGCAATATCCGAACATCGACGTGTTGTGGTTCGATGGCGAATGGGTGGCGGACTGGAGCGACGAGCAAGGGCGCGCGCTGTACGCGTACCTGCACGCGATCAAGCCTAGCCTGATCATCAACAATCGCGTCGGGCATACGCGCCAAGGCTTGAGCGGCATGACGCAGGGTGGTGGCATCGGCGTCGGGGACTTTGGCACGCCGGAGCAGCGCGTGCCTGCGACTGGGCTTCCTGGTGTCGACTGGGAAACGTGCATGACGATGAACGACACATGGGGCTTCAAGTCGTTCGACGACGGCTGGAAGGACACGCGGACGCTGCTGCGCACGATGATCGATATCGCGTCCAAGGGTGGAAATTTCCTGCTGAATGTCGGCCCCACTGCCGAGGGTGAAATTCCGTCAGCGAGCGTGGCGCGATTGCAGGAGATGGGGCAGTGGATGCGAGCGAACGGCGAGTCGATTTACGCGACCACTGTAAGTCCGTACGGCGCACCAGCGTGGGGGCGCTACACGGCCAAGGCGGGCGTAGTGTATGCGCACGTGTTCGACTGGCCGAAGGACGGTCGTCTGGTGCTTACCGGCGTGCCCACGAAGCCGAGCAGGGTTTACGTGCTCGCCGATCGGAAGGCGCTGCCTGTCGAACAGTCGTCGGACGGCTTTGTGGTCCACCTGCCCGCGACTGCCCCGAGTTCGATTGCGTCCGTGCTCGTAATCGAGACGGAACCGTCGGGAATCAGGTAGCGACGGTGCTCGCTACCGTATGCGTGGTGTTTTACGGTCCGCGTTTCGTCGCGATAAGAATGACGCCGTTGGCGCCGCGGGATCCGTACGCGGACGTTGCCGACGCGTCCTTGAGCACCTCGATGGATGCGATATCCTGCGGGGCAAGATCCTTCAGCGTGTTGCTGCCATTGCTTTGCGGCATTCCGTCGAGCACGAAGAGCGGCTCCTGGTTCGCCTTCATGGAATGTGAGCCGCGAATGCGAATGGACGTCCCGCCGTTCGCGAGCTGCGTCACCTCGACGCCTGCGAAGCGCCCAACAAGCATGTCCGATGCGGTGCGCGGCGAGGAGGACATGAGCTTTTCAGCATCGGCCTTCGCTACAGCACCAATGATGTCGCGCCTGTCCTGCGTGCCGTATCCGACGTTGACGTCGTCAGGCGACGGCTTGGGAAGCACCGGTCCGCCCGGGTAGGAATGGCACGCGCCAAGGGTACCGAGCAAGCACGCGAGCGTGGCGCTGGTGCTGAACGAACGGTGAAAGCGGCGCGTAATCATTGGTGGCACAGCCTCATGACTGAGTGGGCAGGGATGCCTCGGGCTGGTACTCTCCAGACGATGACGGAGTACGCCCAGAAGCGCAAGAGACCCGCGACTCTGGTGAGGGCTCGTTTGCTCTCGTACATTTGGGCGAACAAGGAACAAACGCACCTGACGACAGCTCCAACACGTTAGTCCCGCCGAAATCCATAGTTCTTTTGCGTGAGGGTACATGACCGACCACCGCGTTCCACGTCGCTCCTTCCTGACCACCGCAGCCGCGACCATCACCGGCGCGGCTCTTGGTGTATCAGGCGCACCAGCCCTGCTCGGGGCTGCAATACCCCGTCGCGAAACACTGCCAGAGCCCCCGGTGCATTCAGGCGGCTCCACGATCAAGCTGGGTGTCGCCAGCTATTCACTGCGCGAAATTCCGCTGGACAAGGCGTTGGAGATGATCAAGGCGCTCCGCACGCCGTACGTGAACTTCAAGTCCGTGCATGTGCCGTACGACAAGACGCCCGCGGAGCTCGCGGAATGGCGCCACAAAGTCGAAGGCGAGGGCATCCAGATTGTGGGCGGCGGCACGATCACTTTCGACAAGGACACCGACGCCGACGTGGAGAAGTACTTCATCTACGCGAAGGCCGCGGGCATGCCAACCATCGTGACGATGATGGGCCCAACCTCCGTCCTCCCGCGCATCGAGAAGTTCGCGAAGCAGTACGACATCAAGGTCGCCATTCACAACCACGGCCC
>JBDTXZ010000642.1:0-3053 GCA_040005935.1 bacterium
GATGAGCGATTCGGTGCCACCAAGGCTCGTGGCGCACGTGAACAGCTTGAGGCGATGCGTGAGCTCGAGCGCGGCGCCTTCGCCACCGGCAAGCTGAATACTCATCATGCCGCCGAAGTCACTCATTTGACGCGCGGCGATCTCATGCCCCGAGTGCGATGCGAGTCCGGGATAATGCACGGCCTCGATGCCCTTGTGCAGCTCGAGAAACTGGGCGACGGCCATGGCGTTGTCACAATGCGCGCGCATACGCCACGGCAGGGTGCGGATGCCGCGGAGCAGGAGCCAGCAGTCGAACGGGGACGGCACCACACCGCCCACTCTCTGGATGACGCGCAGCCGCTCGGCAAACTCATCGTCCTTTTTCATCACGAGCGCGCCGCCGATCAGGTCGCTGTGCCCTCCGAGGTACTTCGTCGTGGAGTGCATCGCGAGATCCGCACCGAGGTCGAGCGGCCGCTGAAGCACTGGGGTCGCCCACGTGTTGTCCACAACGCAACGCGCACCGACGGCATGCGCGAGCCCCGCGAGTTGAGCGATATCCACCACGCGAACGAGCGGATTCGACGGTGTTTCGACCCATACGATCTTCGTGGTTGGACGTATGGTGCGCTCGACGGCCGCCAGGTCGGTCATGTCGACGACGTCGGCCTCGAGCCCCCAGCGCGAAAATATCTCGCGAAGTTGACGCAGCGTTCCGTAATACGCGTCGTCGGGGGCAATCACGTGATCGCCTGGAGAAAGCGCCTGAAAGACGGAAAGCGTTGCCGCTGAGCCGGATGCAAATGCGAGTGCGGTCGCCCCATTCTCGAGCGCAGCGAGTGCCACTTCGAGCGCACTACGATTTGGATTGGTGGTGCGACTGTAAACGTGACCGCCGCGGTAACTGCCGTCGGGCTCACGTTCGAATGTGGTCGAGAGATGAATCGGCGTCGTCACCGCGCCGGTTGCGGGGTCGGTGGCATGTCCGGCGCGGACAGCTAGCGTCTCGATGCGCATGATGGAAAATTCTGGAAGGGCCGGTTCGTCCGGCGACGCGTGAAGATACCCGGAGCGCAGGGGATGCAACATGGCGCGCTCACGGGCGTATCATGTGTGACTTCGTCGTGAGCTCCAGCGTTCTCAACCCACCACCAGGGAAATATCGTAATGCGACACCGATCGTTTGCACTGCTTGTCGCCGTTGCGGCTCTTCCGGCTGGACTCGTGGCGCAACACGCTGCTGCGCCCCCGACGGCCGGCTCGGCGCCTGCTGCGCTTCCGTTGAAGTTCGCGGCAAGGCCGACGTCAGCCGAGATCAGCGCAACCGACTTGATGTCGCGACTGTACGTATTCGCGGATGACTCCATGCAGGGCCGTGAGGCGGGAACGGTCGGCGCGTTAAAGGGGACCACGTACATCGCGAACCAGCTCAAGAAGCTTGGGCTGACGCCGGCTGGGGATAGCGGCACCTACTTTCAGAACGTGCCGTTCATCGCGCGTAGGCTGTCGCGCAACACGCAGTTCTCTGTGAACGGCATACTGATGTCCGCGTTGGCCGATTTTGCTCCGCTGCCGTTTCGCGGCGCGGTTGCGCGCAAGCTCAATGGTGTGCAAGCGGTGTACGGCGGAGTGTATGGCGATTCCGTAAACGCGATTACCGCTGCGCAGGCAGCGGGCAAGCTCGTTGTTCTCTCGGCACCGAACGGACTGGGACGAATTGCACCAACGAGTCCGCTGCAGCAGGCGGCCGGCATCGTTGTCATTGGCGACGAGTCCATCTCGCCACTCATTCTCATGCAGGCACGTCAGCCGATGTACACGCTCAAGCCGGAGCCAAGCGCGCCTGCGGTCCCCGTGACTATCGTAGTAACGAAGCTGACGGCCAGTCAGATGCTCGGCGGCAAGCCGGACACGATGAAGGTCGGCGCGATTGGCAACAATATTGTCGGGAACCTGATCTATGACGAAGTGCCGG
This sequence comes from bacterium, assembly GCA_040005935.1. Taxonomy (GTDB): domain Bacteria; phylum Gemmatimonadota; class Gemmatimonadetes; order Gemmatimonadales; family Gemmatimonadaceae; genus AG11. Next base: position 1,958 of record JBDTXZ010000642.1, read on the forward strand.
CGCCAACGCGCAATGTGGTGGCCATTCTGCCGGGCAGTGATCCCACGTTGCGCGGCCAGTACGTCGCGATTGGGGCGCACAGTGACCACATCGGTGTTCGACCCATTGGTGCCTTCGACCACGATTCGCTGCATGCCTTCAACACGCAGCGCTTCTTCGCCACCGACAATCCCACGGGCGCGTCGCTAACGGACGAGCAGCGCGCGACGCGCGATGCAGCCATGGCAGCCATTCGCATCAACATGGACAGCGCGCACCGGCTGCGCCCCGCGCGGCGCGACTCGATCAACAACGGCGCGGACGATGATGGTTCCGGAACCGTGACTGTGTTGGAGGTTGCGGAGGCTTTCGCGAAGGGGAAGGTGAAACCGAAACGCTCGCTGCTCTTTGTGTGGCACACTGGCGAAGAGAAGGGACTGCTCGGCTCGCGCTATTTCACCGATAACCCGACGGTGCCGCGCGATAGCATCGTGGCGCAGATCAACATGGACCAGGTCGGACGTGGTGCGGCCACCGATCTCGCTGCTGGCAGCGAACGCTTCCTCATGCTAGTGGGGTCGCGCCGGTTGTCGACAGAGCTTGGCGACCTGACCGAGGCGGTGAACAAGGCGGACAAGAAGCCATTCACGCTGGATTACACGTACGACGCGAATGGGCACCCGGAAAATGTGTACTGCCGCAGCGATCACTATAACTATGCGCGATACGGCATTCCGGTGGTGTTCGTGACGACGGGATTGCACGGCGACTACCATCAGGTGACAGACGAGCCACAGTACATCGATTACCCGCACATGGCGCACATCGGGCAATTCGTCTTTACACTGGCGAATCGCATTGCGGGCCTCGATCATCGGCCGCTGGTCGACAAGCCGAAGCCGGATCCCGCGGGAGCGTGCAAGCAATAGTACACCCGAGTGAGTGACGATACGACGCCAGGGGAGCTGCAGCACAAGCCAGATCGTTCTCCTACCGTCCTCTCATTCGATCACGTCGTATCGCCTCGTCGAGCAGGTCGCAGTTGGCAGTGGTCGCCGCAGCCGAGCCGGTAGCGGTTGCGCGCGAACCATCGATAGAAGCGATCAGCGAGCGGCCG
>JBDTXZ010000643.1:0-3052 GCA_040005935.1 bacterium
CGGAGAGCGCGAAAGTTGTAGATCTCGCCGTTGAAGACGAGGTGTACCGTCCCGTCTTCGTTCGACATCGGCTGCGAGCCACCCGCGACATCGATCACACTCAGTCGCCGCATGCCGAGCGCTACGCCTGCGCCGACGAAGTGGCCTTCCTCATCCGGTCCTCGATGGTGAATCGCCCCGCACATCGTCGTCAGGTCCGCTTCCGACTCCTGTGCGCTACGTGACCACCCGGCATATCCGGCGATTCCGCACATCAGCCACGTACCCCAGCCATCGGGACAACAGCGACGGGTTTACGCATCCCACGCACTCGGCGCGCTGGCCCGGGGCCTCGTTTCAGCCGCGCGGTCTCCTCTCGTAACAGTCCCGCCGTACACCACACGATGGCGACGTGCACGTACATCGGCACGAGTCGTCCATATGTGCCCCAGATTCCGGCCACAAGAAAGCCGTATAACCCGATCTCCAGCCAGATGAGTTGAGCCGTCAGAGCTGGCGACGAATTCCCTGCCTCCTTTCGTGCGACACGCGCCCGGTTCAGGGTGACGCCGATCAGCATGACGAAACAGCCGAAACCGACGAATCCCAGCTCTGCCATAAGGTTGAGGTACGTCGAGTGAGTATCTCGCAAGCCGAGCGCGGTGAGGGCGAATCCGGGACGGTTCGCCATTTCGTAGTGCGCTTCGTTGTACCCGCCGATCCCGACGCCGAAGATTGGGTGCTCCGCGATGATGGCCCGCGCAACACGCCAGATCTCGATGCGTTGCTTTGCGGACCCGCCGTCCTCTTCCATTGTCGTCTTGCCAGCGACCGCCTCATCGATCGTGGCAAGGCGCGAGAAGACCTTGTCCGATCCGACGTAGGCAATGACCATCCCCAACAAGATCACCACCCAGAGCTTGCTCTTCACGATGTCCCAGTGCCGCTTCATCGACACAATCAAGAACACCACGAGTGCAATGAATGCCCCGCGCGACGCCGTCAGGATCACAACAATGGGAAGCAGGAGAGAGCAGGCAATGGCCACTCGCTTGAGCCACACCTTCCTCTCCACTTCAAGTACCGCCAGCGAGACACCCATCTGCAGCACGCAGTATCCTGCGAGATCGTTCGGATTCGAGAAGGTGCCGTTCCAGACAGCGCGTCCGTGGTTCGTTTCGCCGACCAGGTAGTTCTGCAGCGTTCCCCGCACCGGATAGAACAGGAAGAAAAGCATCATGCCGGCAAGCAGCATCCGCATTCGCGACCGCGACGAGATGACATTGACGGCCACCAGCATCACCAGACAGACCTTCGCAAATTCTGTCATCGTCAGCAGGACGATAGTCGGGTACAGCGTCTGGCCGTACCCATAGAACGACCAGCCCACCATCGCGAACGTCCAGAGCGCCACCGACGGCACATGGAGCTTGCTGCCCTCCATCGGGAGCATCAGGAGTGCGATCACCATGCACTCCGTGCCAATGGGAATGCGGAACGTGATGATGACGAAGATGTACAGAAAGAACGCAAAGAACGACGGCGACCCGCCTTTCATTTTGAAAGGCGATTGCGCGTATTCTGCCGCGCTACTCAGGCCAGATCGAACAATCCTGCCCGTCTTGCTCACGAGTACGGCGCCTGGCACCCGCCGGCGACGGAAAGTTTGCGCAGGTGCGGTCATCGGACGGCCTGCGCAAGTAGGCGATCGTACATCGTCTCAAGTGATTTCACGGCGGTCCCGGCTTGATATCGTTCGTCCGCGCGCTGCCTTCCCGCAGCGCCCATCTTTTCACGCAATGCGGCGTCGCCAAGCAGGGTGCCCAGCGCCAGCGCCAATTCCTTCGGCGTCTCTGTGGGCACGAGCAACCCATTCTCGCCGTCAGTGACTGCGTCGAGAATACCGCCGACAGCGGTCGCGACAATCGGAACACCGGCGGCCATGGCCTCCACGAGGCTGTTGGGAAACCCTTCGCTCAGTGAACAGAGCACGGACACATCGAACATTCGATGATAGTTGTCTCCGTCGCGCAGCTCTCCCACGAACGACACGGCACTACTCACGTTCAGCTCCGCCGCGAGTGCTTCCAGCCCCGCTCTGCTCTCGCCGTCGCCGATGAGAGCGAGGTGCGCAGACGGATACGCCTGACGTGCGGTCGCGAATGCTCTGATGAGTGTTCCATGGTCCTTCACTGGTACCAGACGGGCCACGCAACCAACAACGAGTGCGCCGTGGGGAATTCCCCATCGTACCCGTGTCGCTTCGCGCTGTTCGGCTGTCAACTTCGCAAACGCCACGTCATCGACGAAGTTAGTCACGTTCCAGATCCGGTCGGAGGACACGCCTTCGCGTTCCGACACCGATCGTGCCACCTGAGGGCTATTGGCGAGAACGGCATCCGACATGCGAAACGCGGCGCGATTGCCGAGTTGAAGCTTGCGGTTAGGGAGCGAGTGCCACCAACGTCGGCTCGTGATGATCACTGGGGTCCGGGCGAGAAGGGCCCATGGAGTGGCGAAGATGTTCGTATACATGTCATGCGCGTGCACGATCTGCACGCGTTCGTCGCGAAGGTATTGCGCAAAGCGCCAGCCGCTGGAGAACATGCTCCGCCCATAGAGGCTCTCCAATGGCAAGGTCACAATCGGGATATTCATCGAGCGGTAACGCTCTGCGAGCGGTCCTTCATCATCGAGACAGACGATCCGCAGGTCAAATCGTTTGTGATCGAGACGTTCGGCAGTTCTCACCGCGTTCAGTTCGGTTCCTCCGACGCGCATCGTATCGAGCGCAAATACGACGGGGACGCGTTTGACGAGCGGACTCGTCATGCGTCCCCGGGAATCGAGCGGAACATCGCCATCGATGGATTCTGCTGCACAGCGCTCCCTTTGGCTACCGGGAGAGCTGAAGCGCGAAGGCTTAAACCGAGCCGCGGCGGAAAATCATGACGGGGAGCGTCATGGTCATGATGCGGAGATCGTGAATGATGCTCTGCCGCTTCATGTACTCCAGATCGAATTCGACCTTGCGGCGCACATCGTCCACCGACGAGTCGTATGCCTGGTTGAT
>JBDTXZ010000644.1:0-3043 GCA_040005935.1 bacterium
CGTCCGAACACGAGCGGGTCCCCGCCCTTGAGGCGCACAACGCGTTTGCCTTCACGCCCAAGCCGCACGAGCAATGCGTCGATCTCCCCTTGACTTGACGACTCACTGCTCCCGCCTCGCTTTCCGACGTCGTGCACTTCGACGCCCGGGTTTGCCAACCGAGCTGCAGTGACGATGGCCGGGTTGGCCAAGGCGTCGGTGGCAATTGCGTCGCACGATGCCAGCAACTCACGGCCACGCACGGTCAGGAGGCCAGGATCTCCGGGGCCCGCACCGACGAGGTAAACGATCCCCGTCATCGCGAACGGAGGCTATGCGTTGTCATGTCGCCTGCCCTGAGCGCAGACGAAGGGAGCGAGTCACTTGTCATCCTGAGCGAGCGAAGCGAGTCGAAGGACCTGCACCTGCCGTTCCGCCACGCCGCATCACGACTCCCCTGTTCGCTGGGCAACGTCGAGCAACCGCGCGCGCAGCCGCGCGGCACGCACGCGAATGCTGATCGCATATGACACATACACGATCGCCGCGACGATGTATGCCGCCGTCGCGTAACCGCCATTGTCAGGCATTAACGCGCCTCCTCGTCAGCGACCAGATCGCGCAGCGTCGCATAGCGATAGCGCGCACGAACGAGTCCCGCGTACAACAATACGAACGCACAGAACGCGGCGATGAACGTGATCAACATATTGGGCGGCATTGACGGCGCACTCGGCTTCGCGACGATCGGCATCGGATGCATCGTACGAAACAAGTACACGCTGAGATGAATGAACGGAATCAAGAGTGCGGCGAGCAGTGCAAGCACCGCGGAGTAGCGCGCGCGCATGCCTCGCTCCTCGATGGCGTCGCGAAGCACGAGATAGCCCAGGATGATGAACCACAGAAAGAGTGTGGCAGTGAGCCGCGCGTCCCACGTCCACCACGTACCCCAGATCGGCTTGCCCCAGAGCGGCCCCGTCGTGAGCACGACTGTCGTAAAAGCGAGACCCACCTCGGCGGAACTCTCCGCGAGACGATCGAGCTTTTCGTCCTTGAGCCCGAGGTAGAGGAGACTCGACACCGCCATCAGCGCAAACGCCACATACAGGGCGACGAACGCAGACGGCGCGTGGACGTACAGAATCCGTTGCGCAGCACCCTGCGTCGCTTCTGGTGGCGTAAACGCGAGCGCACGGACATACACCGCGGCGACCGCCACGAATCCGGTGATCAGCAACCAGTCCGGCTGCGCCGACCGGTGCGTCACGGCGTCGAGCTGCTCGCGGCGCGTAAGAGGTAGCGTCATTCTTCGAGAGTGAATGGAAAGGCGAGCGTGCACGCCACAATGAATACGATGTCGAAGGCGACGAGAATGCGTAGCCACGGCCACGCTTCGGCAACTGGACGTCCGGCAAGCAGCTTGGCAGTGGATCCCGCAGCCGCCATGACGATCGGAACGAAGAACGGAAGACTCAACATCGGCAACAACAGCTCCGCCATTCGCGTGTTCACAGCCATACTACTGAACAATGTGCCAACAGCGACAAGCCCTATCGCCGCCAGCAACGCGATGGCGCTGAGCGGCAAGATGACGTCGGCGATTGGGAGGTTGTAAAAGAGCACGAGCGCCGGCAATGTGATGGCCTGTACGCCGATGACGAACAACAAATTGGCCAGCGCCTTACCGAGGTAGATCGCCTCTCGGTCCACCGGCGCCGAGAGCAGCGCATCCATCGCGCGATCCGCTTGTTCCACGCCGAAGGAGCGTTGGAGCCCGAGCAAGCCACTGAACGTGAAGATCACCCAGAGCACACCGGGCGCGAGGTCAATCGCCGCGACGGCCGTTGCGTCCCATGCGAAGTAGAAGATCGTAAGACCGAGCAGCGCAAAGATGAGCGCGGAAAAATACGCGGTGCGCGTACGGAACTCGATCGCCAGGTCTTTGCGCGCGACAAGCCACGATGCGCGCAGCATTCCTGGCGGCACTGGTGTGCTAGGCATCGAGTGTCACCAGCTCGCGATACTCCGACGCGTACGACCCCATGTCCACGTCGGCGCGCGCCTCATGGCGGACGAAACGGCCGCGCTGCATGATCGCCGCGTGCGTCGCGAGCGCGAGTCCTTCGCCCAGGTTGTGCGTCACCAGCATGAGCGCCGCCCCACTCGCGCGACGTTCGGCCAATGCCGCCGTGAGCGCGACGCTTCCCGCTTCATCCAATCCCGTGTACGGTTCATCGCACAGAATGAGTCTTGGTGCATGCACGATTGCGCGCGCGATCGACACACGCTGCTGCAACCCGCGACTCAGCGAACGAACCGGCGATTCGGCCCTGTCGAGCACACGCATGGTCGCCAATGCCGCGCGCGCCGCGCCAGCCGCGTCCGCAAGACCATACATGCGCGCCGTGAATTCGACGTTCTCGCGCGCCGAGAGCGCGGTGTAGAGCATGCTCGAGTGCGAGATCAGGCCTACCTGTGCGCGCACCATCGGCCCATCGCGCAGCGACGCACCTCCCACTCGGCACGTCCCCGACGATGGCCTGAGCAACCCAGCAAGAAGTCGGAGAAGTGTCGTCTTCCCAGCGCCATTGGGACCAAACAGCGCGAGGCACTCACCGTGGCGCAGCGAGAAGCTGACGTCGTCCACCGCACGGCGGCCACCGAAAGTGCGCGAGAGTCCCACCGCTTCCACCAGAAACGGTCCGTCTGTCACGGCGCGAACGGATTGGTCGCTTCGGCGGTCCATCCAGCAAACATACCAACCTGTTGGGACGGCCGAGAGGGAAAAACTCTTACACGCGCTATCCGAACAGACGAGGATCCCACGGAATTTCAACCACAGGCCCCCAACGAAGCTTTCGCGCATCGGGATGCGTCGTGTTCAGGACGACGTTGGACTCGAATGGCCGGCCCGGCAGTGATGGCACCACGAGGATGGCGGCTTTTCCCCGTTGATACCAATCAGATCCCACGCGTCTCGCCGCTGCGGAGTCATCGGGATTGTCCCAGCCTCCCGGCAGGTCGGCGGCCTGTATGCTCTCGATGGACACGGCGTCCGGAA
>JBDTXZ010000645.1:0-3039 GCA_040005935.1 bacterium
GCGTGAGCAGCTGGCTGCGAAGGTTCGTCTTGAGATTCAGCAACTCGATCTGCGCTTGCCGCACCTGTTGCTCGGCCTGCATGGTCTGGATTTGGAGATCGGGATTGCTCAGCTCCAGCAGGAGCTCACCGCTGCCCACGTTCTTGCCGGACTCCGACGTGAGCCGCTCGACACGCGCGCTGGCCTGCGCCGTAATCCAGCGAATGTGCTCAGGCACCAGCGTGCCTGGGCCGCGCACTTCGCGCACGACGTCGCCGCGGCGCACGCTATCGATCAGCACGGCCGAGCGTTCGATCGTCTGCGAGGCAGGATCGAGACTCAGTGTCCATGCCGTGACGGCAACGAGCGCGGCCACACCGCCCCCGATCATCAGGTTGCGACGTGTCTTTGTGGGCGGCGTGCGAACGATATCCATCGGTCAGTTGGCTCAGTCGTAACGAAGAGCGTTCATCGGATCGACCAGCGCGGCGCGACGCGCAGGAATGAATCCCGCGGCGAGTGCAACGCAGGCGAGCAATACGACCGCGACGCCCATTGCGGCGGGATCGTGCGCTTCGAGCTGGAACAGCAGTGAGCGTGCGGCGCGCCCCAAGCCAACCGCACCGGCAATGCCGATCACACCGCCGATTACCAACATGATCCCGACTTGCCTCATCACCAGGGCACGCACGCGAGAACCGTTGGCACCAAGCGCCATGCGCACGCCGATTTCACGTGTGCGTTGCGTGACGGAATACGAGAGCACGCCGTACAGGCCAATACCCGCCAACAGCGTGGCCAACAGCGCGAACGCACTCGACAGAATAGAGATCATGCGATCCAGGAACACGTTCTCCTTCACCTGTCGCGACATCGTCTTGAGGTCTTCCACCGGCAAGCTGGGGTCGATGCGCTTCATCGTCGCGCGGAGCGTGCCAAGCGTCTGCTCGGGCGGTAGTGCGGACTTCACGTAGAAGAACATGCTGCCGACGCGCGCATCCTGCCGCCATGGCCGGTAATACACTGGCGGCACCGAATCCTTCACCTGACTGTACTTCACGTTGCGCACGAGGCCCACGATCTGGATGTTGAGTGAGTCGTTATCACCGTCGCCCATGAACTTGCCGACGACCTCGTTGCCCAGGTTGAACTTCTTGGCGAACTGCTCGTTGACGATTGCCACTCGCTGTGCGCCCAGCTGGTCGGCGGCGGTGAATTCGCGGCCGGCAAGTATCTGCACGCCGAACGTCTTGAAGTAGTCGGCGCCGATCTCGTTGAAGCGCGAGTTGCAATCCACGTCCGGGCCACATGCATAGCCTTGCACGTGGATCGATTCGCCCCAATTGTCGCCGCTGAGCAGCGGCACCATTCCGTCAGTCACGCCCTTGACGCCCGGCAGCCCAGCCAGTTCCAGCTCGACGCGGTTGATCAGCACTGCACTTCGCGCGCTGTCGTATCCCGTGCGCTGCGGCACGATCTGGAAGGTTGCAATCTCGTCGACCTTTATGCCGAGATCGACTCTGCTCACGTTCATCAAGCTCTTGAGAAAGAGCGCCGACATGATCAGCAGTCCCATGGACAGCGCGATCTGCGCCGTGACCAGCCCCGAACGGAATCGTGCCGCCGAACGTCCGCCAGCGATCTGGCCCGCGCCAGCGCGGATCGCGCTGATGAGGTCACTGCGCGTGCTGTGGAGCGCCGGAAACAGACCGAAAATGATACCGGTGGCGATGCTCAATGCCGCCGAGAAGAGAATCACCGACGTGCTGATGCTGAACACGATCGTATCGGCGGCAGCGGGAGGAAGCAGTGCGCTGATGACACTCAGCGTCCACTGCGCCACGAGCAACGACGCGACGCCGCCGACGAGCGCCAGCAATACGCTTTCGGTCAACAGCTGCGCCACCAGGTTCCGGCGCGTTGCGCCGAGGGCAAGACGAACGCCCATCTCTGTCGCGCGACCGGCGCCGCGAGCGAGCAGCAGGTTCGCAATGTTGGCGCATGCGATGAGGAGCACCACGCCGGTCACCGAGAACAACAGCATGATAGGCGTCTTTGCTTCCCTGTTGATGGAGCTCTGGCCCCTGCTGCCAGGTGCGAGGACGAGCTTCTTGTTCTTGAAGCTTTCCATCGTCTTGTCGCTCATGCCTTTCTGGAGCGGCGCCTCGACGTCCGTGATGATCGGATGAAACACCGCGTTCGCGGCCGGGGCGGCGCTCTCGATCGTCATCCCGGGCTTCAGGCGCGCGAAGAGATAGACCCAGTAGTTGCGCCGTTCTTCCCACTTGGTAAAGCGCTGGAGTTCGCCGCGCATCGATATGGGGAGAAAGAGCAGCACCCGGCTGCCCGCCGTGGTGCCGTCGAACTTCTCCGGCGCAACGCCGACGATCGTGTACGACTTGCCGTTCACGATGATCGGCTGGCCGATCGCCTTGGGGTCCTTGCCGAACTTGTCTTCCCAGAACCGATAGCTGATGACAGTGACGAAGTTGGCGCCGATGACCTTGTCGTCGTCTGCCGTGAGCAACCGCCCAGCGGCGGCGTTCAGGCCGAGGACCGGGAAATACGCTCCGCTCACCATTGCCGCTTCGCCAGTGAGCGGCTCGTTCCGCACGGCCATGGACACGCTGGTGATCCGATGCGCAGCGACGGCGGTGAACGGCCCCGGCGACTTCTCGAGGTCGCGGAACATCGCGTAGCTGAAGACCTCGTCGCACTGGCCGCTCTGGTTGCACGAGTTCGACCCCGGCATGGGACCCGGTGCGGAGAGGTTCACCAGCTGGCTCGGCTGGTTCGCGTCGAGCGGGTGCAGGAGTAGCTGGTCGAACATGGAGAAGATGGCCGCGTTGGCCCCGATACCGAGGGCCAGGGAGGTGACGGCGATTGCGGTCACGAATGGCGTCTTCAGCAGCATTCGTGCTGCGAGCGTGATGTTGCGCATCGGTGGGGGCGGTGAGGGGGCCACGTGACCGCGGGGACACACTGTCGCGTTGGACAGTCCCTGAAGGCCGATGGTTCGTAATTTTCGTCTACGGGGCGGTGGAAGTGATGGTTTCAGCG
>JBDTXZ010000646.1:0-3034 GCA_040005935.1 bacterium
TTGTGGCACGTGTCGGGATCACTACGTCGTCGTGCAGGCGCTCGATCAGTGACTCGAGATTGGAGACGAGCAGTTCGCTGCGAACATCAGTCATTCAGGAGAGCTCAGTGCGAGAAAGTTGAACGCGCAACTTACCCCGTTGCCGTTCAGCGTGGCAGGCATCGGATCTTTCGCGTCAGAGCGACCTGATCCGAGTAACCTTTCGCCTCCAGTCGCGTATACTGTGTGGCCACCGGACAGAGGTCCGGCGACCCCACCGTCCTCAGGAGATAGTCTCCATATGACCGTTCGCACTGCGCGCCTGTCTGCCGCGCTTCTGTTCGCTGCCCCTCTTGCCGCCGCGCCAGTTCGCGCGCAGGCAGTGGAGTACGCGTCTGGCACATCCAAGTTCCACGTGACGACTGCAACAACGGGTAGCCAGACTACACCGGGCGGAACCACGAATTTTGAAGTTGGCGTCGACCAAAGGATCACCGTCAATGTCATGAAGCACGCGAAGGACACCGTCATGGCCACGTTGACGCTCGATACAATCGCGATCAACACCTCCGGCCCCAAGCCTGACTTGAGCAAGCTGATTGGCGCAAAGTTTGTTTCCATGGTTTCGCCGACCGGAAAATTCTATTCCGTCAAGGGCCCTGATGGACTGGATCCTCAGCTGGCGCAGATCACAGATAACATCGGCAAGTTCCTGCCGGTGTTTCACGCCAACCTCAAGACCGGCCAGACATGGTCAGATACGCTCAGCGGAAAAGTCACCCAGATGGGCATGGAAATGGACCGCACGAGTGTTTCGAACTTCAAGGTTGAAGGAGATACCACAATCGGCGGCGAAAAGGCGTTCAAGATTGCGCGCAGCATGACGGCGAAGGGCGCTGGTGCGGGCAACATGCAGGGCACGCCAGTGACGATGGAGATGGCCGGAACGAGCGCAGGTGCCTTCTACATCACGCCGAAGGGAGGTTATCTCGGCAGCATCGCGAAGGACGACGTCAACATCAAGCTCACCGTGCTGGCGCAGAACATGGAAATCACGATCAAGCAGAACGCCACGACCAAGACTGAGCCGATCAAATAGTTCTCAATGGCGGCTACGAAAAGGGCGCGGCCATCGAGACCGCGCCCTTTTTCGTTTCCCTACCGGATTTTAGTTGGTACCGCGAGCGACGGCAGAACGAGGCATCGGTGGAGGCATCGTGTCGCGCAGGGCGGCCCACAACGGCAGGGCGACGCATTCGTGGAACGGACGCCCAGAGCAGGTCTCACGCGCGCTGTTCTCGACGTGGCGCTGCACCTTGCTGGGATACGCTCGGCAGTCCCGTGTATTGGAGCCGGTCACGCACCCATTGTAGTTGAGCAGGGCGACGCGCGTGACGTCGCCAGCGTCGAGCGTATCAGCCGTCCGTCGTGCGAAATGCTTGAGGATGTAGACGCCGTAGCGCACGTTCGTCTCGTCGTCATGCAGGTTCGTGCCCAGGATGGAGCCGAGGTTCGGCTTCCAGAGTCGTGGCATGATCTGCATCAGACCCTGCGCGCCCACGTTTGAGCGAGCCTTCGACTTGAAGGCGTCGTTCTCGGTGAGCATGACGCCAAGCACGAGCGCAGGGGGAATGCGACGGTGATAGGCCTCGCGAACCGCCACCCGGGCGATGGAATCCGCCCGATCTCCATCGAGCTTGCCCGTGGCGCGAAGGTCTGCGGCAAAGGCATCTACGTCCTTCTGGAACTGCGGGTGCTTCATGGCGAGCTGTTCTGGAAGGCTCAACCAAGGCGCGCGAAGGGATGCAGAGTCCAGATAGGCAGCGTCAAGCACACGTCCGGCCAGGGGCGCCCGCCCAAGGAACACAGGACGTACCTGCGACGCCGTGAACACCACCGTGCAGGCAGCGGCAACGATTACGGCGAGCTGTCGAACGATCGGGACGAGACGAATAGGGGCTCCGGTCGGGCGGAAAAGCTGGGCCGAGGCAGGCGACATCCGGGGAGGACGCACCAAACGAGCGTTTGTGAAGGTAGCCAGCGTCCTGGCCGGCTACAAGCGCGAGCGTAACATTTGTTGCGTGAGTGGCCCTCGGGCCGCTCGCGGAGAAAATGCGGCATCGTTCTTCCTCTAGTCCGTAGACCCCGACAACCATTCGAACGACGTGAGCGACTTACCGATTCCGATACCCGCTGAAGGCGCATGGTCGCCTGACGCGACCGATTTGCCGAACTGGGACGCTATGCCGCGTCGCAATCGGCGCAGGCGTCGGAGAGCTGGTTATCCCATTTGGCTGAAGTATCTGGCGTGGTGCATTGGCGTCGCGGCGATCGTGACAATGGCACAGATTGCGATCCAGACCGTTCGATCCGACCCGCGCGACTCACGCGTGTATACCGAGCGAGAGCTTCGGCTCAGCGTACTTCGCCCGAACGAAAAGGTGCTCGCACAAGTGAGTGTGTGGCAGCGGCCAGCCATCGATTACTTCCGGCCGACGCGCGGGCTCCTCGTCGTAACGGACGCACCGGGCGACTCGGCCAATCCAATTGGGGGGCGTCTCATTTATCTGGGCCTTCAGCCGAGAGATCCGCTCAGCCCCCCGGATGCGCCGCCGACATTCGACGAGCGCGACTGGCCGGTGGACACCACGGTTTCCCTCACGTCGACGCGAACGCTGTTCTACCTCGCGCGGGCGCTTCGTGTAGCGACGCCGCGCGAACGACTCACGGTCGGAGTGCCGTCGCCGGCGTCTGCCGACGCAGACTCGCTGATCTGGGCCGTGAACAAGAAGTACAGCCTGATGCGCGCGGTGGGTTGGCAGCGGCGAGAGGCGCGCCGAGCGCGCGATCGGGCAACACAGATTGCGGTCTATCAGGGCCGACGCGAATGGTACCACACCGTTCAGCGAGGCGAAGCGCTGGGGTCTGTGGCGCGCATGTTCAGCACCACGCCAGAACTGCTCCGCGCGCTCAACGCCATGAGCGGCGACAAGATCAAGATAGGCCAGAAGCTCAAGGTGAAAGGCTGGACGCAGGCGCCTGTGCCCATGCCGGC
>JBDTXZ010000647.1:0-3033 GCA_040005935.1 bacterium
TCTGGGCTCCCCACTGTCATGCGCGGACGATGCCTGTGGGCAACCGGTTGCGCATTCAGTCGGTCACGGATGCGATGATTCGGTGGAGTGCGACTGGTGCGGAGCCACTGCAGGCGCCAAGCACAGATACTACAATCGGCGTGTGGAATGCCGAATTGGACACCGTCCGGTTGCCGGTAGGAGCGAAGGTTCAATTCGCCGTACTTCCTGCAGGCGGTTCAGGTTGGGGCGAGGTGCACGAAGTGGAAGTGGTCGCGTAGCAAGGCGTTAGGCGTTGCAGCAGACTCGTCGGCAGGAAGAAACGTCTGGCGCAACCCAGTTGCGCCAAGTAACGTTTGCGCCCCGCAATGTGATACTCGGTCTTCATTTTGCGGAGCCTGTCGGCACAGGCATCTGCTCGTGCAACACCGCTGCGATGACGCGGCGTGCCCGTACGCGTGCGGCTCCATAGCCCGCATGCGCCAAACGTTTCATGGAGACCCCCACATGCAGTTTGGAACTTCCGCAACGCGTCGCGTCACCGGCTCGCTCGTAGCACTCCTTGCGCTTGCCGCCTGCACGGACACCACCTCGACGCCATCGGCGATCACCGCGCCTGACGCTGCCTCGTTGAGTGCGTCGGCGAACGCCTCGGACGTTGGCGCGTTCAATTCACAGGGACACGGGCACGTCATGATGACCCGCGGCCAGCTCGAGAATCTGAACGCCGCAGGCAGCAAGGCCGGCGGCGGCTCGGGCATTTTCTATCACGGCGGTCCGGTGCTTCAAGCAGTCACGAACGTTGCGGCCGTCTACTGGGCGGCTTCACCCATCTACAACAGCGGACCCGCCGCCGGCACAAGCGGATCCGGCGCTGGCGACGGATCGTTGATCGGCATTTTTCTGCGGAGCATCGGTGGATCGCCGTATTACGGCATCAACAGTTCATACAAGGATGGCGCCGGCAATGCGATCGCCAACATCGTGAAGTACACGCAGTTTTACGCCAACAATGTGAACGTTCCGTCCGCCGGCCAGAGCGTGAGCGATGCGCAGATGATTGCTGCATTACAGAGCGCATTCAACGCCGGCAAGCTGACGTACGACGCCAGTACGCTGTACGCCATTTTCACCGCCGGCACAGTCAACCTCGGCGGCGGATTCGGCACGCAGTATTGCGCGTATCACACGCATGGAACGGTGACAATCGGCGGCCAGGCGAAGACGGTGCTCTATGCCGCAATGCCGTATAACAATGCATATCCCAGCGCGTGCACGTCGGGACTCGCTGCGGCGAACGGCTCGCTCGATCCGGGCGCCGACTACGAAGTCAACACGCTCGTCCACGAAGTCGAGGAGACAACGACGGACATGATGGGCAATGCATGGTACGACCGTCGCGGCTATGAAAACGCCGACAAGTGCGCGTGGACATGGGGCACCGTGCAGACCGCATCGAACGGCGGCAAGTACAACATCAGCGTTGGCGGAAAGAACTTCCTCGTGCAGCAGAACTGGAAGAATACAGGCTCGGGCGGTTGCGGCCTCTCGCTCTAATTGCCTGCGGTGCGGCGCTGCTCGGGCGCGACGTCGAGGCGCAAGTCTCGCGTCGCGCCCCAGCGCGCTGTGAACGAATAGCAACGACGACCTTCGAGTTCGGCCGCACGGGCGGAAACATCCGCTCGACGGCGGTTCGCGTCGATACCAGTGGTGCCATCTCACGTCTCGTCGGTGCAGTGTGGACTCCCAGCGAGTCCGGCGTACCACGAGACGCGGTGATGGGCCTCGCCCGAATTGCGTGGTCGACCGCGTTTACGCAACTGCCGTCGGCGCCCACGAAACCGACGCGCAACCCCGATGCTGCGCGCGACTACATCGACGTCAAATCGGCGTGCGGATCGAAACACGTGGAGGCTGTTCCTGATGCCTCGGCACCGGCATTTCGAGAGCTTCTTGCGCTTCTGAGAATCGCGACGCGCTGAGGGTGAACTGCGGGCTTCGCACGCGGTTTTCAGACCCTCAGTTAAGTCGGTACGAATGCGCAGGACGCTCCCTTGCTCTTGACGAGACTGACGTCGCCGTGCCCGTCTCGCAATGCGCTTGCACTAATTCCCGTAGCGCCTAACGCGTCGAGATCGATGCAGCGATGACTACTATCGTCGGCGAGGTTGCTCACTCCCGTGTGAGGAGTCACTCGACTGGAATTGCCGAACGACCCTGAACCTCCACCGAGTCAATGACACTTCTGCGGGAGCGTGACGCCGAAGACCTGCAGCGTCAGCCGATTGCTGTCAGCCGCTTTTCGGGCCGACTCGTCGACTGGCGCGTCGTACTCGCTGTCTTCCTGCTGGTGAGCGCGCTGTACGTCCGCTGGCACTTGCGCCAAGGGTGGATTCCGATCGACGACGGCCCAGTGGCGGAAACGGCCCACCGCGTGATGCAAGGGCAGGTGCCGCATCGTGACTTCGATGAGCTGTACACGGGCGGGCTGGCTTATGTGAACGCCGCTGCGTTCCGCCTGCTTGGCACCAACCTCTGGACGCTCCGGCTCGTTCTGTTCGGCGTGTTCGTTGCCTGGGTGCCCGTAGTGTTCTACATCGCGTCGCGTTTCGTGCGGCCGCTGACGGCGGCAAGCATTGGATTTCTCGCAGTGGTGTGGTCGCTGCCGAACTATCCCGGCGCGATGGCCTCCTGGTACAACCTCTTTCTCGCGACGTTCGGCATTGCGGCGCTGCTGCACTATCTCGAGGTGGCGCGTGTGCGCTGGCTGTTCCTCGCTGGAGTCGTTGGCGGGATGTCGTTTCTCGTCAAGGTGATCGGGCTGTACTACATCGCCGGCGCGCTGCTATTTCTCGTGTTCGACGCGCACATCGAACGAGCGTCCTCGGCGGGAGGTCACGAGCGTTCGAGTCGCGGGTACGAGGTGTTCGTCACTGCGGCCTTGCTCGTTTTCGTTGCCGCTCTGTTGCTGGTTGTGCGCTCACATATTCAGGTAAGCGAGTTCGTGCAGTTCGTATTACCGGGCGCGCTGCTCGCGGCGCTGCTGGTGCGAAA
>JBDTXZ010000648.1:0-3032 GCA_040005935.1 bacterium
GCCTGGGATCCGTCAGCGACCGCTTGAGCGTGTGATTCTCCCTCGCCAGACGCTCAGCGAATTGCTGAAGCGTCGCCTCCAGCACCTCCAGGCCTCCGCGGTCGAACTGCTTGAGCGCCGGGCGGCCGCGCACCACGTGGAGCGACGCCCGACGTTTGCTGCCCGCCTCGGTCAGGACGAGCGAGCCCGACGGAAATTCGAGCTCGGCCAGCGCGATGCGCGCGGGAATCTTTTTCCGAGCTCCGGCGTCGAACCAGCGGAACCGACCAGCGATCATCAGGTGAATCACCATGAAAAGCTCACCGTCGAATCCGATCACGATTCGCTTGCCGAGCCGTTCGACGCTGGCGACCACACGACCAACAAGGTCGTCGAGGCTTGGCTCGACGGTGCGCAGGACGAACGGACTCAGGATGGCATACGCTGATAGCGGCTGTCCGTGGACGCGCTGGTGAATTGCTTCGACGTAGACGGTGACATCAGGCAGCTCTGGCATGGTCTTCAGTGGGTGGGCCGGTCCCGCAGAATAGGGGTTGGCGGCCCCGTGCACCACCGGAACGCCCGGCCATGCATCGCCGTATAATTGGAGTCAACGCACTCGCACGCACGCTTTCCTTTCGTCTCGAGAACACGCATGTCACCACGTTTCAGACTCTGCGTCACCGCTGGTATTGTGGCGACCGCAAGCGCAGTGATGTCGTCCGGCGCGCAACAAGCTTCCGTCGTTACCGCCGCCGACTACGGTCGCGCAGAACGCACGCTTGCTCCGACAACGACGCCGCTGGTCTTCGGGACCGGGATCCGGCCCACCTGGCTGCCGAATGATCGTTTCTGGTATCGCACGACGACGCCGGGCGGCTCGCAGTTCATTCTCGTTGATCCCGCGAAGAGCAGTCGCGCCGCCGCCTTCGACCAGGCAAAGCTCGCCGCCGGACTCTCCGCGGCAGCAGGCGCGACGTACTCGGGGAATGCGCTGCCATTCAATGCATTCGAGTACCTGCCGGATGGCTCCATTCGCGTACGATTCGGCACCCGCGGTTTCGACTGCAATACCGAGACGGGCCGATGCGGAACGGCAATGGATGATCGTGAGGCAGCGACGCCCGCGGCAACCGGCGGTCGTCGCGGCGGGGCAGGTGGCGCACGTCCGGAAGTGCGCTCGCCCGATGGCAAGCGCGCCGTGTTCATCAAGGATTTCAATCTGTGGGCGAAGGACGTCGCGACCGGAAAGGAGACGCAACTCACGAAGGACGGCGTCAAGAGCTTCGGGTACGCGACGGACAACGCCGGTTGGCAGCACTCGGATCGCCCGATCGTGATGTGGTCGCCCGACTCGAAGAAGATCGCGACGTTCCAGCAGGACGAGCGCGGCGTGGGCATGATGCATCTCGTCAATACCAATGCGACGCATCCAGTGCTCTCGTCATGGGCGTATCCGTTGCCGGGTGACAGCATCATCACGACGATTCAGCGCGTCGTCATCGACGTCGACGCCGCAACCGTCACGCGATTTCAGATGCCAGCGGACCAGCATCGCTCCACCCTGTGCGACGACATCGCCTGTCGTGGCGGCGAATGGGCGGATGTCGAGTGGTATCCCGACGGCTCACACATCGCGTTCGTCTCCACCTCGCGCGATCACAAGAATGAGAAGTTCCGCGTCGCCGATGTTGCGACTGGTGCCATTCGCGATGTGTTCGAGGAAACTGTCGCGACACAGTTCGAATCGGGCAACGGCAAGGTGAACTGGCACGTGCTGCCGGCATCGAACGAGGTGATCTGGTTTTCGGAGCGCGACGACTGGGGCCAGCTCTACCTGTACGACCTCACCACCGGAAAGCTGAAGCACCAGATCACCACCGGCTCCGGCAACGTGACGCAATTGCTTCGCGTCGATGAGAAATCGCGCACGCTGTGGTTCGGTTGCGTTGGCAAGGTGCCGAATCGCGATCCGTATTTCCGTTCGCTCTGCAAGATCGAAATGGACGGGAAAAAGTTTGCTGTCCTTACGCCGGAAGATGGCGATCACGACGTCACGCTGTCGCCGAGTGGAAAGTGGTTCGTCGACACATATGCGCAGCCGAATGTCGCGCCGGTGACCGTCCTGCGCGACGCGAATGGCGCGCTCGTCGCGACGCTCGAAAAGGCCGACATTTCGCGGCTGCTCACAGCGGGTTGGAAGCCGCCGACGCCGATCAAGGTGAAGGCGCGCGATGGCAAGACGGACCTGTACGGGCTGATGTACACGCCTACGTCCCTCGACTCCACCAAAAAGTATCCGATCATCAACCACGTCTACCCTGGTCCACAAACGGGCAGCGTGGGCGGTCGCGGCTTCAGCCCAGCGCGTGGTGACAATCAGGCGCTCGCGGAATTGGGATTCGTTGTCGTTGAACTCGATGGCATGGGCACACCGTGGCGCTCGAAGTCGTTCCACGACGCGTATTACGCGAAGATGGGCGACAACACGCTGCCCGATCAGGTTGCGGGCATGAAGGAGTTGGCGTCGCGCTATCGCTTCATCGATCTCGATAAGGCCGGCATCTGGGGCCACTCTGGCGGCGGCTTTGCCACGGCCGACGCGATGTTCCGCTACCCGGACTTCTTCAAGGTGGGCATCGCTGAATCGGGCAATCACGACAATCGCGTCTACGAAGACGATTGGGGCGAACGGTATCAGGGCTTGCTCACGCGAAGCGGAGGCACGGACAGCTATGCGCCAGAAGCAAACCAGTCGCTCGCGAAAAACCTGAAGGGCAAGTTGCTGCTCGCGCATGGTACGCTGGACGACAACGTGCCGCCGAACAACACCACGCTCGTTGTGGATGCGCTGATCAAGGCGAACAAGGACTTCGACTTGCTGATGTTGCCCAATCAAGCACACGGCTATGGCTCGATGTCGTCGTACATGATGCGGAAGCGCTGGGACTACTTCGTGAAGAACCTCATGGGCGCAGAGCCGCCGAAGGAATATGAGATCAAGCCCCCGCAGCCGCCGCGGTTGATACCATGAAGCCTTGTCATCCTGAGCG
>JBDTXZ010000649.1:0-3030 GCA_040005935.1 bacterium
GTGTTTCCAGATGCGCGCGGGATTCCGGAGCATCGGTTGCTCGACGTGACACGCGAGTTCAACTACTCGGAGGCGACGTTCGTCTATCCTCCGGTGGATTCGGCGCATACCAGGCGTGTGCGGATCTTCACGCCGGCCGCGGAGGTTCCTTTCGCGGGACATCCGACGGTCGGTACGGCGCACGTGCTCGCGGCCATCGGCGAGATTCCGCTCGTTGGCGAGACGACACACATCGTGCTCGAGGAAGGCGTTGGCCCTGTGCCCGTGGCGATACGCGCCAAAGACGGCGCTCCGGTGTTCGCACAGCTGTCGGTGGCCAGACTTCCCGAACTGGGGCCACCCACGGCCGATCGGTCCGCCATGGCATCCGTGCTTGGCCTCGACGTTGCCGACTTGCTGGATGAAGCATGGCCGCCGCTCGCGTTCTCGTGCGGGCTTCCATTCGTGTTCGTGGCTGTGCGCGACATCGATGCGGTGAAGAAGGCGCGCGTGCGAATGGACGCGTGGGACGCGACGTTACGAGGTGCGTGGGCGTCGGAGATCTTCGTCTTTGCCAGAGGCGGAGAGCGGCCTGGCTCGGATTTGCATGCGAGAATGTTTGCTCCTGGGCTGAACGTGCCGGAGGATCCCGCGACTGGCAGTGCGAATGCAGCGCTGGCCGGTTACCTCGCGCCGCGCGACGCTCGCAAGAATGGGTTGCTGACCTGGCGCGTCGAGCAGGGATTCGAGATGGGTCGCCCGAGTATCCTCGACGTGGAGGCCGATGTGGTGGACGGAGCGTTGACGGGAGTGCGCGTGGGCGGGGCGTCAGTGCTGGTGAGCGAAGGGATGATGTCGATTTCTTAAGCAGCAGCAGGTGCAGGTCCTTCGCTGCGCTCAGGACGACAGGCGCTTGCGGCGCGCGACGCCGATAGCGCCGGCCACACCAACTCCGCAGCCGGCGACGATGAGCGCGACGCCCCCGTACGCGAGGTATCGTGCGCGATCTGCTGCAGCCAGCGCGGATTCGCTTCGTGGACCCGGGTGCCGATACGTGTACTTTCCTATTTCCTCGAAACGCAGGCTGGCTGCATAGCAGAGTGCGGCTCCAGCAACGATGCAGGCCAGCGACGCAAGATCGAGAAGGCGCGCGTTGCGCGAGACGGCGGTCATGGACTCGAATATGTCCGCTGTGATGCCAAACTCCTATGGGTTGCCCGGGACCCGTCGTCGCGCGAGCTTGCGCATACTCGCTACCACAAGGCCCGTGCCCTTCCGAATTCTCGTTACCGATGACATCGACGCCGACGGCGTCGCGCTGCTCACCGCGGAACCCTCGTTCGTCGTAGACGTCGTCCCGACGCTACCGCCGTCGGAGCTCCTGGAACGCATTGGCGACTATGATGCGATCATCGGCCGCAGCGCCACGCGCATTACCGAGGAGCTTCTCCAGCGCGCCACAAAGCTGAGGGTGGTCGGACGTGCCGGCGTTGGAGTCGACAACATCGCACTCGACGCGGCCACGGCACTTGGCGTGGCCGTCATCAACGCTCCGGCCGGCAACACCGTCGCGGTCGCCGAATTGTTCTTCGGGACGATCATCGGGCTGCTGCGACACCTGCCGCACGCCGCCACGTCCATGCGCAATGGCAAATGGGATCGTGCGCAACTGCTCGGCACGGAGCTCAAGGGGAAAACGCTTGTCATCGTCGGCGTTGGGCGCATTGGGGGCGAGATTGCGGTGCGAGCGCTGGCGTTCGGAATGGATGTCGCCGGCTATGATCCATATGTGGGTGACGACCGCTTCCGCGCGTTGAAGATCCGTCGGCTCACCACGCTCGAAGATGCGCTGGACGAGGCGGACATCGTCACGGTGCACACGCCGCTCACGGAAGAAACCGAAGGCATGATCGGGCGACGGGAACTTGCACGGTTGAAGAGCGGCGCAATCGCGGTGAACATGGCACGCGGCGGCATCATCGAAGAGGCGGCACTCGTCCAGGCGCTCGAGAGTGGCAAGCTCCGCGGCGCGATTGTCGACGCGTTCAACAAGGAACCCCTCGCGCCTGACAGTCCGCTACGTTCTGCGCCGAACACATTGCTAACGCCCCATATCGGCGCGTCGAGCGCAGAGGCGCAGCGGAACGTTGCGGTGGACGCATGCGCTGCCGTGCGTGACGCACTGCTCCACAACGAACTGTCGCGCTCGATCAATGTGGCAGGTGCAGGAGATGGCGACTGGAAGGAATTGCAGATCGCGCTTCACGTTACACGCCGAGCGGCGGCTGTCGCTCGTGCGATTCTCGCGGATCGCGGAGTGCGCGCGGTGCAGCGTCTTTCGCTGCGGTGCGGATCTGAGCTCGCGGGAGCATCGGCTGCGCTGCTGGCCTCAGCCGCGGCCGGCGTGCTCGAAGGCGTGGTCGACGTCGAGCGACTGAACCTGATCAACGCGCGATCGCTTGCCGAGGGGCGCGGTATGGAACTGTCGTGTTCGGAAACGACGGCGTTAGGACCATTCGGGATGCAGGTCAGCCTGAGCGGCGGAATGCAGGAGATTGCGGTGGCCGGCGTGGCGCCCGAAGGCTCGGTGGGGCGTCTTACGCGGATCGGGGGCTTTCATGTGGATGTCGCACCGCGCGACACCCTCGTCATTCTTACGAACCACGACGTCCCCGGTG
This sequence comes from bacterium, assembly GCA_040005935.1. Lineage (GTDB taxonomy): Bacteria > Gemmatimonadota > Gemmatimonadetes > Gemmatimonadales > Gemmatimonadaceae > AG11. The sequence goes on from JBDTXZ010000649.1 coordinate 2,658, forward strand.
TGATCGGACGCGTGGGCACGTTGCTTGGCGACGCGGGCGTGAACATCGCGGAGTATCACCAGGCTCGGCTTGCGCAGGGTGGGGAGGCGCTTGCGGCGATCAGTGTGGACGGCACGGTGGGCCTTGGAGTTCGCGAGGCGTTGCTGAAGTTGCCGGATATCACGTCGGCGACTGTGGTGCACTTTAGAGGGGCGTGAGGGCGGCGGAGGGGTCGTGCTCTGGGCTCTACGCATTGCGGAAGGGCGAGCCACGAATTCAGCGGAGGGCACTTGAGTTATAGCTGTTTCACCGCAGAGGTACGCAGGGGCGCAGAGGAGCTGCAGTCTTTGCAGTCTTTGCAGTCTTTGCAGTCTTTGCAGTCTTTGCAGTCTTT
>JBDTXZ010000650.1:0-3023 GCA_040005935.1 bacterium
GCTGTAACACTTCGTCGGCGGCTGGCAGGAATGCGGACGCCGAGTGCATGGAGCCGTCCAGCGTTGCGGCTGAGGTGTAGAGGAGATCCGCAATTGCCTTTGTCGCGCGAGTCACGTCCTGATGGCGATTGACGCACTCGTCCAGCACATGCACGGCGATGGAGGCGACTTCCTCTGACGACGATCCTCCCGCGGAACGCCAACCAATGGCATCGAGCGCCTGCTCGAGGCGCGATGCCACAAGATCATGCCGACCGCTTCCTTCACTCACGCGGTCCTGCTGGAAGCGGTCGCGTAACGCGGTGAACGACACGGTCATTTCTTGAGCGCGTACTGGTTGCGGACGACCTCACTGATGTAGGTACTCAGTCCGCGTCCCGCTTTTGCGAGTTGCTTCATCCGGTACACGTGGATTTGGCCGGGCATCGAATAGTCGTAGCGGTACGTGCCCTGATTCACGAATGAGATGTCGATGAAGTCCGCGCCGATTTCATAGTGCGTGACGCCTGAGCCACCGTTCGCGTTGTGATAGCGTTCCATCGGGGCCCTCTCCGAGGTGATGTCATCCCGCAATTGTGAGCGCAGCGAGCGAGCGTCGGGATCTCCTTTCCATGCACCCGAACCACGCCACAATGCAGGAATGGGTAGCTCCCGACACTCGCTTCGCTCCTGCGGGATGACAACGCAGTTTGAGTTACGCAATATAGATGCGCGGGACGACTCCTCGCGTCACACGACCGGTGGGTCCACTGGGGTGGGTAACTCGTACCAGAGCTCGACTTCGTATCCATCGAGGTCCTCAAAGAACACGTACGGCTCGCCGGGACAGAAGTCGCCTCGCGAGAGGACACGCCCGCCCGCCTGCTCGACGGCGGTGACTGCGGCGTCGATGTCAGCAGGATCAACCAGCCGAAAACCAAAGTGAGCAATTCCGCCGCTTTGGCCAATGTTCGCCGCGGATTCTTTTTGGAACACCAGTACGTCGCGACACCCCGGCGTTTGCGCCTGGATGAATCCCTCCTGGCGATACACGGCGACCGCGCCAAGCACTTGCTCGTAAAACCGGAACGCGCGCTCGGAGTCGTGCACGGAGAGCGCGATGTGTGTGAGTCCGTGGGTGCGAATCATTCCGGCGCCTCTTCAGGTATGCTGGCAAGGCTTGGTGAGGCCTTTCGCTACGCTCTGGACGACAAATGTTAGGGGTCGCGGTATGCTATCCGAGCGGCACGCGGCTGAAGTATTATGGTCGCTCCCCTTCCTCGGTAGCCCCCGCATGCCCAGACGGACCATTCTCCGACGCGCCGTTCCGCTAACGCTTGCACTCGGCGCCCTCGGCGCGCGCGGAGTTTCCGCACAGGGTCCGGGCGCTCCCGCTGGTTTCGACGCATATGTCGAGCGTGTCATCAAGACGTTCGACGTACCGGGAGTCGCCGTCGCCATCGTGAAGGACGGGAAAGTCGTCGTGGCCAAAGGCTACGGCGTGCGGACGCTCGGCAAGCCGGATCGCGTCGATGCTGACACACGATTCGGCATTGCGTCGAACACCAAGGTGTTCACGGCGACGGCGATTGCGATGCTCGTCGAGCAGGGCAAGATCGAATGGGATGCGCCTGTTATACGCTACCTGCCAGACTTCGCGATGTACGATCCGTTCGTGACGCGCGAGCTCACGGTGCGCGACCTGCTCGTCCATCGCAGCGGACTCGGGCTCGGCGCGGGAGATCTCTTGTGGTGGCCCGCGTCCACGTACGATCGCGCGGAAGTCGCGCGACGCCTGCGCTTCATCAAGCCCGCGACGTCATTCCGCAGCGCGTATGCCTACGACAATGTGCTGTATCTCGTGGCTGGACAGCTCATCGAGAAAGTGTCCGGCCAAAGCTGGGAAGATTTTGTGCGCACGCGAATCCTTGTGCCCGTCGGCATGACCACGAGCACCGTGCGACACGCCGATGCAGCGAATGGCGGTAACGTCGCGGCGACGCACGCCGAGGTGAACGGCGTCGTCAAGCAGATTGCGCCGATGGTGAGCGATAACACCAATCCCGCTGGCGGTATCAACTCCACGGCCGCCGACATGGCGAAGTGGATGATCGTCCAGATGGATTCGGGGCGCATCTCTCCGCAGACGCGGCTGTACACGCCAGCAAGCACGCGGGCGATCTGGTCGATCGTCACGCCAATTCCGGTGGGATCACGTGCGCGCACTGGCTTCGAGCATTTACGGCCCAACCTGAGTGGCTATGCGCTCGGGCTTGGCGTCTCGGATTACCGCGGCAACCTGAAGCTGCAGCATTCGGGTGGATTGCCGGGCTACGTCTCGCTCGTGACGATGATTCCCGGCAAGCGGTTGGGTGTCGCAGTGCTCACCAATCAGGAGTCGAGTGAGGCGTTCAACGCGATTACGCTGCGCGCCATCGACAACTATTTGAGCGTGCCCGAGTTGGACTATCTCGGTCTCTTCACGGCGCTTCGTGATACGGCACGCATGCAACTCGCGCGAGCCAACCAGCTCGCAGCGGCGGCTCGCGATTCCAATTCCGGCCCGTCATTGCCGCTCGCGAAGTACGCCGGCCGCTACGCCGACGCCTGGTATGGCGACGTGGACATCGCGCTCGAGGGCAAGGGACTGGTGATGCGTTTCTCGCACACGCCGCAACTCGTCGGCGATGTCACGCATTGGCAGCACGACTCGTTTCTCGTGCGCTGGCGGGATCGCGAACTGCGTGCGGACGCGTATGCGACATTCGCGCTCAATCCAGATGGGAGCATCGATCAGCTGAAGATGGCTCCCGCGTCTGACGACGTCGATTTCAGTTTCGATTTTCAGGACTTGTTGCTCAAACCAGCGCCGCCTCCGCGCTCGCCCTGAGCATCATTCATCCACGACGGTCTTTGCGCCGGATCTTTCCGCGCCACGACCCTTCGTGGCGCGGATATTCCGCTTCCGTACAGCCGTCCTCGCCGCGCGCACGGGCGCGCGACACAATTTTCACACACTGGTTGGAATGCCTTTCGTGCGACGT
>JBDTXZ010000651.1:0-3020 GCA_040005935.1 bacterium
GGCGCAGGTGCCGGCGCCATTGTCCGGCAGGCGCTCACCACACTGGCACATCCAGCCAACGCGTCGCGCCGGCACGCCGACCATGAGGGCGAAGGCAGGCACGTCCTTCGCGACCACCGCTCCCGCGCCGACAAACGCGTACTCGCCGAGCGTGGACCCGCACACGATGGTCGCATTGGCACCGATCGATGCGCCACGCTTCACCAGTGTTCGGCGATACTCGTTCTTCCGCGAGACGTGGCTGCGCGGATTCATGACGTTCGTAAACACCATCGACGGGCCGCAGAACACGTCGTCCTCGAGCTCGACGCCCTCATAGACGGACACGTTATTCTGGATCTTCACGTTCGTGCCGATCCTCGTGCCGTTCATCACGACGACGTTCTGCCCCAACGAGCAGCGCTCGCCAATGACGGCGCCGCCGAGCACATGGCAAAAGTGCCAGACCTTCGTGCCAGCGCCGATCTGTGCACCATCATCCACGTAGGCCGACTCGTGCACAAATGCAGTAGCGTGGACACTCATGCCGGAGCCGTCGCTGCATCGAGAATGTCTTGCTGCCACTCCTGCAGCGACCGCACGGCTGACTTGCGCGAGCGCAGTGAAAGAATCGCATCGCTCGCCGCGCTCGCGGCCGACAACGTCGTTGTATAGGCAACGCGGTTGCGTATGGCCGCCTGGCGGAGCGTGTAGTCGTCCCACTGCGCATGCTTGCCCAGCGGCGTGTTCACCAGCAGTTGCACGTCCCCGTTGAGGATCATGTCGAGGCAATTCGGGCGGCCTTCGTGCACCTTGAACACGCTGCTCACCGGAATGCCTCGTGCACGGAGGTATCTCGCCGTGCCTCCCGGTGCCACGAGCTTGAAACCCATTTCGTGAAATCGCCGCGCGATTGGCGTGACGGTCGCCTTGTCGTTGTCGTTCACGGTGACGAGGATCGTTCCTTCCAGCGGCAAGCCGTTGCCCGCTGCGAGTTGTGCCTTGGCGAACGCGCTCCCGAACGAATCGGAGATGCCCATCACCTCACCCGTGGACTTCATCTCCGGTCCGAGTACTGGATCGGTGCCTGCGAACTTGTTGAACGGAAATACCGCCTCCTTCACCGAAACGAACGGCGGAATGATCTCCTCCGTAAAACCAATCTCCGCAAGCGTCTCGCCGCACATTACCCGAGCCGCATGCGATGCCAATGGGACGCCGATGGCCTTCGACACGAAAGGAATCGTCCGACTCGCTCGCGGGTTCACCTCCAGCACATAGACGATGCCGTGCTGAATCGCGAACTGCACGTTGATCAGTCCCACGACCTTGAAGGCCTTCGCCATCGCGACCGTCTGCTCGCGCATGGTCTTCAAGTCATTCTCGCCAATCAGGTACGGAGGCAGTACGCAGGCAGAGTCACCGGAGTGAATACCCGCATCCTCGATGTGCTGCATGACGCCGCCGATGACCACCTGATGTCCATCCGACAAGGCGTCCACATCGACTTCATAGGCGTCCTCGAGAAAGCGGTCGATGAGCACCGGCCGATCTTCCGACGCGCGTGCCGCTGTCGCGAAGTACGCCTGAAGTGATGGCGCATCGTACACGATCTGCATGGCCCGGCCGCCGAGCACATAACTCGGGCGGACGAGGACCGGATAGCCGATGCGCTCCGCCGCTTCGAGGGCGGCTTCAACGCTGGTCGCGGTGCCGTTTGGCGGCTGCGTAAGCCCGATTTCACGCGCGATTTCCTCGAACCGTCGGCGATCCTCAGCGGCGTCAATTGAATCGGGCGACGTGCCGAGAATGCGAACGCCTGCCGCTTCGAGGCCCCGAGTCAGCTTGAGCGGCGTCTGCCCGCCCAGCTGCACGATCACGCCCATCGGCTGCTCACGCTCCACGATCTCGAGGACATCCTCCAGCGTGAGCGGCTCGAAATAGAGCTTGTCCGACGTGTCGAAATCGGTGGACACGGTCTCAGGATTCGAGTTGATCATGATCGTCTCGTAACCCTGCTGTCGCAAAGCGAGCGACGAGAATCACGACAGACTTCCGTCCGCTGCGCGGCGCTTCGCTCTCCTCGTCGTAGCTGCTGTACAGGTATGGCGTCGCCGACGGAAACTCACCGGCGCACGTGTCCACCATTTTATACGAGGGACGGACACCGAGCGACCATCGGTGCGCACGTACGTCGTGCTCTGTCTCGTTGCGCAGATCTCCGAGCTGGCGATCCGAAAAGCCGAGCTGCTTCATCCGCCGCATGGCCGGCGCGTCGATCTCCGCCAACGCCGCGAACTCTCGCTCGGCCTCGATCAACTCCTCCATCTGCGACAAGAACCACGGATCCACAGCGGTGAGGTCGAACAGTTCCTCCACGGACATCCCCGCGAGGAAGCCACGCTTGATTTGATAGATGCGCTCTGGCGTTGGCTGCCGGAGTGCGCCGCGCAGCGTCTCGATGGATTCGTCTGCAAGACGATCGTCGATCAACCGTTGACCGATCTCCCACCCGAACCGCCCATTCTCCAGCGCACGAAGTGATTTCTGGAAGGCTTCCTTGAACGTCCGTCCAATCGACATGGCTTCGCCAACACTCTTCATCTGCGTCGTAAGTAGCGGGCTCGCAGACGGAAACTTTTCGAACGCAAACCGCGGCACCTTGACGACGACATAGTCGAGCACTGGCTCGAACGACGCCGGAGTGGTCTTCGTGATGTCGTTCGGTATCTCGTCGAGCCGATAACCGACGGCGAGCTTGGCGCCGATGCGGGCGATCGGAAATCCGGTGGCCTTCGACGCCAGCGCCGAGGAGCGTGAGACGCGGGGATTCATCTCGATCACCACCATCTCCCCGTCTTGCGGATTGATCGCGAACTGAATGTTGCATCCGCCGGCGTCGACGCCCACCTCACGAATGATCGCGACCGCTGCGTCGCGCATCGTTTGATACTCGCGATCGGTGAGCGTCATCGCGGGTGCCACGGTGATCGAGTCGCCCGTGTGGACCCCCATCGGATCGAGGTTCTCGATCGAGCACA
>JBDTXZ010000652.1:0-3016 GCA_040005935.1 bacterium
CGCCACCGCCGATCCGCTCGCCTCTGACTCCGCCACGGTGAGCGACGCTCCCGCGGCGGAATCCGCAGCGATGGCCGCGCCCTCCTGCTTGATTTTCGCACGGAGCTTTCCGCTGGCACCGCGCAGATCTCCTGTAAGGGCGCTGAGAGAGGCATCCGTGAGGTACGCCGCAGTGGGCGCATCCGTGTTCGTGAGCGCAGCGGCCATCTGCGCAGTGGCAGATGGTTCGGTCCCCTGAGTGGGGTGGAGCGCTGCCGTTGCGATGCTCCACGTCCATCCAATGGCGAGCAGGAGCACGATAACGCCGCCGGCTCGGTCGACAATGCGTTCTGTTCGCTGCGTCACACCGGCACGATGCCAGCGGCTAGCCGGCGTCGCGGGAAGCCGAAGTGCATCGTCGACGAGATGGAGAAACGCGAGCACGCCGGTTGACCCGCCACGAGCAGGTGTCGAACTTCCTGCGCTCACGCTGTCTTTCTCCCGCCGAGCCTCATGAACACCCTTCTCGAATTCTTCCATCAGATCAAGGATCCGCGCTTGCTCGTGCAAGCGGGCGGGTATGTCGGTTTGACGGCAATCATCTTCAGCGAGACCGGATTGCTAATCGGGTTCTTCCTTCCGGGCGACTCATTGCTCGTCACGGCCGGTCTCCTGTCGTCGCAGCCGCAATTCGGCCTGAATATGTGGCTCCTCGGGGTGCTGTTGACGGTGGCAGCCATTGTCGGCAACAGCTGCGGATACGCGATTGGCCGATATTCCGGTCCACGGTTGTTCACGCGCGACGATTCGCTCCTGTTCAAGAAAAAGCACTTGTACCGGGCCCAGGAGTTTTACCAGAAGCACGGCGGCAAGACGCTCGTCATTGCGCGTTTCATGCCCATCGTGCGCACGTTCGTGCCCGTTGTGGCAGGATTGGCGGCGATGAACCTGCGCGCTTATACGGCCTACAACGTGCTGGGGGCAGTGCTCTGGATCTGGTCGATGTTGTTCATTGGCTACTTCCTTGGCCGTTACGTCCCCGGCGTCGAGCACCACATCGAGAAGGTCATTCTCGTCGTGATCTTCCTGTCGCTCTTACCGGGCATCATTTCGTGGTGGCGCACCCGTTCGCGCATGAAAACCGCATAGCCCGCCGAGTAACACCCGTTGCATCGAATGTCCGAACCAACCCCCGGAGAACTTTCCATGGCGCACACGCTTCCGCCCCTTCCCTATCCCACAGACGCGCTCGAGCCGCACATCGACGCTCAAACAATGGAGATTCACCACGGGAAGCATCACAACGCTTACGTCACGAACCTCAATGCAGCACTCGAAAAGGCGCCCGAGCTCGCCGACAAGCCACTCGATGCGCTGTTGCGCGACCTGAGCGGAGTTCCCGAGGCGATTCGCACCGCCGTGCGCAACAACGGTGGCGGTCACTGGAACCATTCACAGTTCTGGCAGTGGATGGCACCGAGCGCTGGGGGCGCACCAACGGGGGATCTCGCCGATGCGATCAACACGTCGTTCGGCGACTTCGAAAAGTTCAAGGAGCAGTTCGCTGCCGCGGGGGCCGGTCGCTTCGGCTCGGGGTGGGTTTGGCTCAACAACGATGCTGGAGCGTTGTCGATCAGCAGCTCGCCGAATCAGGACAACCCGTTGATGGACGGGAAGGCTGCGCCGATCCTCGGCCTCGATGTGTGGGAACATGCGTACTACCTCAAGTACCAGAACCGCCGTCCTGATTACATGAAGGCGTGGTGGAACGTCGTGAATTGGAACGAAGTCGCGAAGCGTTTCGGCTGACGCCAGAGCCTCACGCGTGTGAGCCGACAAATTGGGATGGCTTCCGGGTTGACGCCATCCCCTGGCGCACATACGTCAAACGCAACCTCATCCACCTGAACCTGCTCCGTGCGACGCTTCACCGCGCACGGGGCGCGGTCCTCGAGGTTGGCGTGGGAAGCGGGGCTCTGTCCGCGCTGCTGTCGTGGCTGAACGGCCGCACCTTGACCATCGACAACGACGCTCGGATCTTGGGCGTCGCGAGCCGCAACCTCGAACGCTATGGACGCGGTGTAGTCGGTGTTCGCGGTGATGCGTTCGCCCTGCCCTTCCGTCGCGACTCATTTGCCGTCGCGTATTCGCAGGGGCTGATGGAACACTTCAGCGATGACGCGATTGCCTTGCTTCTCCGCGAACAGCTTCGCGTCGCAAAATCGGTCGTGTTCTCCGTGCCGTCGGATCACTATCCGCGGCAGGACCTGGGTAACGAGCGTCTGATGTCACCGGATGCGTGGAGCGAGATCGTGCGCCTTGGCTTGAGTGGCGGCTATCGCGTGCGAGCGGGTTACTACCGCGTCGATCTCGAGGCGGCGAAGTATTCGTTGCTCGCGCATCGGCGGCTGGGCGGGTTTAGTGTGTTGGTGACAGTCGATCCGCTCGCTCGGGATCGCTAATCGCTGACGGCGGGCACGTTATCGGTGACGATGGCTCCCTTATTTTGCTATGCCTCGTCCCATCATTGGGTCTTGTGCAACCCATATTTGTTCTACAAACTAGTACTTATGCCGTCATCATCATTCGGGAACACTGGCAGCCGCGTTCGCATACCTTGCGAAGGGTCATGGCCACGGCGGTGCATCTCACGGGACGGCTTTCCCGTGACGACATTCGACGGCCACCAACGCTCGTGCAGTTCGAGCTAACGACGCATGCTTACTCCTCTCCAACCCACCATGACCGTCCACCGTCCTTCCCGGAGCCGCGCAATGGTGCGCGCTTTTGTTGTCACGGCGTGCCTGCTGACCGCATGGATGCCAATCGCCGGCCAAGGAGGTGCGCGCGCGTTCAATGTCTTCCTCGACTGCAGCGGATTCTTCTGCGACGAGAGCTTCGTCAGGACGGAAATCGTCAGCGTCAACTGGGTGCGTGAGCGAACGGTGGCCGACGTTCACATTCTTGCTACGACACAAGCTACGGGAGGCGGCGGCACGCGCTACTCGGTGGCATTCATCGGCCAGCATCGCTTCGA
>JBDTXZ010000653.1:0-3015 GCA_040005935.1 bacterium
AGAGCAGCTTCATACGCTCAGGCATCTCCGATGAGTATCGGTGCCGTCTCGCGCAAAATCGTCGCCGAGATAGCGCCGGGCCGAATGACGCGCGGCGCGCGTCCAGTACAATCGACGACGGTGGAGGGTGGCGATGGCTGGAGCGTTCCGCCGTCGAGCACGCGAAGCGCTCCGCTCGCGATCACGCCGCCCCATTGCTCTCGAATTTCGCGCGTTGAAGTGGCTGGCGGAACCCCGGGGCGATTGGCGCTCGTCGATGTCATGGCGTCGCCATGCGCGCGAATGAGGCGCTGCAAATTCGGGTGTGATGTCCATCGCACGGCGATTCCACCCTCGGGTCCGCGCAAGGCATCCGGGACGCGTCGTTCACCGCCGGGAAGCACCAGTGTAAGCGCACCCGGCCAATGTCGTACGGCCAGGTTCGTGGCGAAGCTCGGCAGCCGCAGGTCGAGCTTCGCCAGCATGTCGCTCCCTGCAATGAGCAGCAGGAAGGGCTTGCCCTTTGGCCTGCCCTTCATGCGAACGAGCGCGCTCACTGAGTCACGGTCGATCGCACCACCAAAACCGTAGACCGTCTCCGTTGGATACGCGAGCACTCGCCGAAGCTCCATCTGCTCGAGCGCCGGTCGAATGGCCCCTGTGACTTCGGCATCCGACCAGAATGGAATTGCTAGTGGCGCTCCACTCATGCAGGCACTCCGAGTAGGGCGTCGACGCGCTCGAAATCGCCTGGCTCGGTGACCTTGAGCGCGCGCTCATTGCCTCTCACGACTCGAACCGGAATTCCGAGCTGCTCGCAGAGAGCCGCGTCGTCCGTTGTAGCGATGTGCTCGACGCTCGCACGCCGATGCGCGTCAACGAGCAGGCGGCGCGGAAATCCTTGAGGTGTCTGTGCGCGCCAGAGTCCCTCACGATCGACCGTTCGCACAATAAGTCCATTTTCGTCTACTTGCTTGAGTGTGTCCACCACTGGTAGCGCAGCGATCGCACTCGTTCCACCGCGCACGCTGTGAACAACGCGATCTATCGTCGCCGCGTCGACGAGGGGCCGTGCCGCATCATGGACGAGCACGATCTGCGCTTCATCCGGAAGGTCGTCCAACCCGTTCGCGACGCTCTCGCTTCGCGTGCGCCCGCCAACGGACACCAGTAGGCGATCAACGTCGCATTGAAACAACCAGGGCGGCGGATCGCCTGCGTATCGCTGCGGCAAGACGCACACGACCATTCCAACATCGGGCCGCGCCATAAAAGACTGTACGCTATGCAGGAGCATCGGCTTCCCGGCAACCCAACGGAACTGCTTGAGCTCCTCGCCACCCATGCGCGTGCCGCTTCCCCCCGCGACGATGATGACCCCGACGTCACGCTCCGCTCCGACGACCTTCATCTCGCTCACGCAAACACTCGCTCGAACATGTCAGCAATCGTTCGAACTCCGATGGTGCGTAGTCCTTTTGGCACGCGTTTCGGCACGGTTCGCTCCGCGAGGTAGGCGGTCGTCATGCCCATGTTTGCCGCCTCCGCGAGGCGACGCTCAGCCTGCGACACTGGGCGAATTTCTCCCCCGAGCCCAACCTCGCCCACGAACACCGCGTCTGTCGGCAGCGCATGATCGTACACGCTCGACGCGAGTGCTGCGGCGACGGCCAAATCGCCGGCCGGCTCTTGTAGTCTCACTCCGCCCACGACGTTGAGAAACACGTCGAGCTGGCCAAACGACAATCCCGCTCGCTTGTCGAGCACGGCGAGCAGCAGTGCGAGCCGTCTGCCGTCATAACCGGTTGCTACGCGCTGCGGCGTGCCGAACCCCGCCTTGGCGGCGAGCGCCTGAACCTCGATGAGAATTGGGCGGGTGCCTTCGAGCAGCGCCGTCACCGCGCTACCCGACGCATGCATCGAGCGATCGCCGAGGAAAAGTTCAGATGGGTTGGCGACGGGAATGAGTCCGTCTTGCGCCATGCGGAACACGCCAATTTCATCGACACTTCCAAAGCGATTCTTCGTCGCGCGCAAGATGCGATGATCCAGCGAGTTCTCGCCTTCGAAGTACAACACCGTATCGACGATGTGTTCAAGCGTCTTTGGGCCCGCGATGCCGCCGCCCTTGGTGACGTGCCCAACGACGAAGACGGCAGTTCCGCTCTCCTTCGCGAATCGCATGAGCCTCGCCGCGCATTCGCGCACCTGGCCAACGTTGCCCGGCGCGCCCTCGAGGTCGTTGGTAAAGACAGTCTGAATCGAATCGACGATGAGCACCGCGGGCGACACCGCCGCGGCGGTCGTGAGCACGGTTTCGAGATTCGTCTCGCTGAGGAGGCTTACGTCACCCGCATCTTCACCGAGCCGGTCCGACCGCAGCTTGATCTGCAACGCGCTTTCTTCGCCGGATGCATAGAGCGTTGCGTGTCCCGCGTTTTGAAGCCGCGCGGCGACCTGCAGCAACAACGTGGATTTGCCAATGCCCGGCTCTCCTCCGATGAGGATCATCGAGCCGGGCACGATACCGCCTCCAAGCACAAAGTCGAACTCGTCGATGCCCGTTTTCCAGCGTCGCGATTCGGAACCGCTTACCTCACGCAGACGCGGCGTTAGCGCAACGCTGCCACCCTCGGCGAGCGTCCTGGCACCGCCCGCGCGGCGACTCGCACCGTTGGTTGGTGATGACTTGGCGGCCATCTCTTCGACGAGCGAATTCCACGCGCCGCATACATCGCAGCGGCCAGCCCATTTGGGATGGTCGGCGCCACATTCAGTGCAGCGGTATACGCTTTTCGTCTTGGCACTCATGCGGCGGAATTTAGCTCGCGGTTGCTCACGACGCGGTCCAATTCGCCGCAGGCGCAACCGATCGACTGCGAGCGCGATGGGGCTGCAAACACCTGGCGAGCGCGCCCCTCAGCCCGCCCGGCGCTCCTGACCACCTGGGCCAATCCGACCAGCCTCCGTGCCGCCACCCGTCGGGCCAGGCGCGCGATGCGAGAAGCTCTCGAAGCGCGTGTAGCTCTTCTGGAA
>JBDTXZ010000654.1:0-3011 GCA_040005935.1 bacterium
GCCTTTGCAAGGCAGAGGTCATCGGTTCGATCCCGATACGCTCCACTCGATCCATGTCCTGGTGACGATGACGTCGCGCCGGGTTCACACCACGCACATTGACGGCGACTCGCGCGGGAACACCGTGGGTCGCCGTCTTTTTGTCTGCGCCTGTGTGGTAGTCCGAGCGCGCACAAGTTCCGCGTCGATTGAGGCAAGATCGCGTCCGAGTTCGAAGTGCAGCCATCTCGGGACTTGCTGTCGGTGTAGGAATACTTGGGCATCGACTGCATTTTAGTGCGCGCTGCACACTAAATGACACACAACGTTCAAAAAAACAAATGGAAAGTGCAAAAACAGCGCGTTTCTGTGTGCAAAGCGTCAAAAACGGCGCTATTTGCTTGACTGACGCGTTCAGCGGTTGCACTATACGAGCACGGCAGCGCGCGGCATACCTCGCTCCGACCAACGCCGGACTGTCGGTCGCCATCTTTTGTTCGAAAGTCGATCTTTTGCTGAGGCCTTCGACTGCATGGGGCGCGCTTTGTCCCCTCGCACACGAGAACGACCGCACACTCGGCGCGAACCTGATCGACACGATGGTGGTTTTCAACACACTCAGCTCGGACGGAGATGCGCCATGCGTAAGATCAACACCCGGAACTTCCAATTGGCCACCCGTTCCACTCCACGGGATGTCAACCGGCGCATCGTCCTCAATCTCATCCGGGAATACCAGCCGATCTCACGAGCAGAACTCGCTAGGCGGATGAGTGTCCGCCGGGGGACGCTCACGCCACTCGTGCGCGAGCTCGTCGAGAGTGGCGTCGTGTTCGAGAAGGGAACCGCGCCGACGGCGCGTGGCCGACGGCCGACCATGCTCTGCGTGCGCACACGCGGACGACTGGTCGTCGCCGTGGATGTTCGATCCGGACGATCCTCGATAGCGCTCAGCGACGTGAGCGGGCGCATGCTCGCCCGTGAAATGTTCGATACGCCTGCATCACCAGGCCAGCTCGCAGAGCTGCTCGCCGGCGAGGTGACGCGGCTCCTGCGTCAGCATGCACCCAATGGTGCCGAAGGATGTCAGGGCATCGGCATCGTGCTGCCGGGAATGGTCGACAGAAAGACGGGGCGTCTTATCTATGCGCCAAGGCTCGGGTGGCGCGACGTCGATCTCCGAACCGCGGTTGCCGCGCGCCTGGGCCTCAAGGTCTACATCGAGAGTGCGCCAATCGCATGCGCCTTGGCTCGGCTCTGGCTCGAGCCAGAGGCGACCCGTTCGGTGAATAGCTTCGCCTACGTCAGCGTGTCCGAAGGCATCGGCGTTGGCCTCGTGGTAAACGGGGAAATGCTTCGCGGTGAAACGCACACGGCGGGCGAGTTCGGACACGTGTCGCTCGACTCCTCAGGGCCCGAGTGCGTCTGCGGCCGTCGTGGATGCTGGGAGGCACTTGCATGCAACGCCGCGACTGTGGAACGCTACGCCGACGCGCTGACCGGTACGCCCAAGACCTCCGACGAAAAGCCTCGTCGGGCGCGAAAGTCTTCGTTTCCCGGTATTGAGGAAGTGATACGGCGCGCGCGCGGCGGAGAGCCCGCGGCAATGCACGCCCTTGCTGAAACGGGTGCGCACATCGGACGCGGACTGGCACTCATCGTCAGCGCATTCAACCCAGGACGCATTTATGTCGGCGGTGAGATCACAGAGGCATGGGACATTCTCGAAGGGCCGATGCGCGCCGCGCTTCGCAGCGGAACGATTCCAGGAAGCGCTGGCGCAACGCACGTCGTGCCCGACAGCAGCCTGGCGGAGTACCGGCTCCTCGGCGCGGTCGCACTCGTGACCGCGCCGGCCTACGCTGCTCTTGCCGTTGGTTGACGATTGGTGATCAGGCCGCTTCGTCCCTGAAGTAGAATCCGAGTAGCATGAGGAGGGCGCTGTCGTAGTGGGAGGCACGTGTCCGCGCCTGCGACGGTGGTGCCGCGTCGTACGCTTGCTTCAAAGCCGCCACGAGAGGCTCGAGACCGATGTTCTTGGCGTGTGCGTCGGCGCTCAGCAACGCGAGCGCGTCGTATAGCTCGCTCGCGGAAGATCGTGAGGTGCTCGCAAACGCGCGCGTCACTTGGCTCAGGATGTCTGGGGAGCTCCGCACTGCCCTGTCTTCCACCACAATTGTGACAGGTCGCACTGCACGCCGCCGGCGTGGACGGTCCATCGACTCGCGAACCGACGCGAGCGCACCGCTGTCTCGCGGACGCTTTCGCTCTGCAATCGTGCGCGCCTTGTACAGCCGCGCATCGTATCGCGTTCGCGCTTCCTCGACGCACTGCGAATCGCGGTACCGTTCGAGCAGAAAAACTTCGTCGTCGTACCGCCCTAGTGTTCTGTACAACGACGCAAGGCGGCCGCACAGCCATCCAGGTAGCTCGGACCGCAAAGCAGCGCTTGCGCCGAGCGCCTCCTCCAGAAGTCGAACTGCGGCTTCTGGGTTTCCACCGCGATTGCGTGATTCGGCCTGTCGGACCTGATCCGCGTCGGGACCGATGACTGTAGACGGAAGTGGCTTGTATCCTGGCATTTTGTCGTCTCGCATCTTCGCGGCGAGAAAGGCTCAGGTGGAGCATGAATGCCGTATCGCCACGGTGCGATCGACGGCTCTTTCGCGTTTACTGCACTCGCGCCAACAGCACCTAAATTTGTACGGAGTCGTACATTACACGGTTGTGCTTGTACGAATTTGTCGCGATCGCGGTAGGCCCCAGTTGCATAGAAAATGCCAGCGTGGTGTGCACGTCGCGCCCGCTTACCACGTCTATCGCCGGAATTCGTGGAACAGGTTGATTCCTGCTCCGACCAACAGCGACGTCGCTCCGTTCACGAGTCCAAGCCGTACGCGGCTCGTGCCGGTTGTTGGGCGCCACGCCGCCTGCGCGAAGCTTCCCGCGAACGCTCCCGCGATGCGCGGCACCGCCACGACATGCCCGCGACTGGCAGTGGGGTCGGTAACCGAAGCCAACAGCGCCCACTG
>JBDTXZ010000655.1:0-3009 GCA_040005935.1 bacterium
CGAGCCAATAGAGATCGTAGGTACCGGTAGTAGTCGGCGTCGGGCCGAAGCACGCATAGCCGAGCAGGGTGTCTGCGTCGTCGTACGCGCCGACGAGTTCATAATCTGGAGCTTTAGGTGCAGATCCTTCGACTCGCTGCGCTCGCTCAGGATGACAAAGGGGTGCAGATCCTTCGACTCGCTGCGCTCGCTCAGGATGACAAAGGTCGAACAACTCCAACGCGACATCGACTTCCTCAAGCGAGAACGATCCCGTCGCGATAAGCAACTCGCATACCCGGTCGCGATCCACGGAACGTAGCGGCGCAATTCGCATCGTCACGCTACGCTCCGTCTGTCGCGAACAGGTCCGGCTCGGCGTTAGACGCCACGACGCCAGACAATCGCTGCGCCAGCGCCCACTTGTCCGCCGTGGTCGCCACGCCGCGCGAGCGCTGCAATCCCAACTCGCACATGCGGCGCACCAACGCGCCGTACTCGATGTCCGCCACGCGAGCCATGCGCGCGAGTCCGGCATCGGGCGCAATGTCTGGATTCGCGTTGACCTCCAGGATCCACGGCCGCCCGCGCTCATCGATCCGCATGTCGACGCGGCCATATCCCGAGCCACCAGCAATCTTCCAGGCGGCCATCGCGATGCGCCTAAGCTGCGCGGCCACGCTGGCCGGCAACCGCGCCGGACACCGTGGCGCCGATCCGAGGTCCTCATCGCAGCCATCCTGCCACTTGGACCGATACGTCACGATGCGCCACATCCCCTTGGGCATGTTCCCGAAATCGATCTCGGCAATCGGAAGCACCGCGTCGCCAAGGATGCCGACGTTCACTTCGCGCCCCTCGACGAAACGCTGCACCAGCACTTCGTCCCACCGCTCGAGCATCGCGCCGACGCGCTCCGTGAGCGCGCGAGTCGTGCGCACGACCGAGCGTTGCTCGATGCCGATGGATGCGTCTTCAGCAGCTGGCTTGCAGATGGCAGGAAAGCCGACCGACGGAATCGCACCACCGCGGCGCACCACGGCAAACTTGGGGACGGGAAGCCCAGCGCGCTCCAGCGCCGCGTTCACGACGTGCTTGCGCAGGCACAGCGACGTCGTCCAACTCGAGCTGCCGGTGTAAGGCAGGTCGAGCAACTCGAGCACCGAAATGACAGGCGGCTCGAGCGCCGCGACACCATCGATCGACTCGCACAGGTTGAACACGAGGTCGACGCGGGCGCGACGGAGCCTGTCGATCCACTTTGCATCGGGATGCACAGCGACGCGAACGATCTCATTGCCCTCGCCCGCCAGCGCGTCCTGCACTGCCTTGACCGTTCCGAGAATGGCGAGGTCGGCCGACACGGCCACGTCCGCGCTCGCGCCGTCGAAGATGATGGCGATCTTCATGAGCGACGACCGCGCAACGCGACACCTTGCCGCTTGGCCGCCGCGCCGAGCGCAGCGCCAATGAGCGTGTCGTAGTCGAGACCAGCGGCGCGCGCCGCCTTTGGCAGGCACGAGTTGTCGCACGGGTCGGGAAGAATTCCGGGTAGCGGATTTACCTCGACGACATTCACCCGATTCTCCGTGTCGAGCCGCACGTCGACGCGAGACCAGTCGCGGCAACCAAGCGCACGATACGCGCGAAGCACGACGTCTTCGATCTCGGCGCGCAGTGTGTCGTGGATCACAGCTGGACACTCGAAGATGTCGAGCGGCTCCTCACGCGTGTCCCACAACCACTTTGCCTCGAAGCCGTAAATCGGCAACGCGCCGGCCGGTAGCGCGCCGAAGTTCATGCCCACGATCGGGAGCACGTGTGCCGAGTCTCCGTTGCCGAGCACGCCGCAGGTGAATTCGGCGCCGGTGAGGAATGTCTCGATGATGACCGGCTGGTCATAGCGCTCGAGCAGGTCGAGGACAACCGGCGCGAGCATGTCTGCACTCTCGATGTAATTCCGCTCGGTGATTCCCTTCGACGACCCTTCGTGGACCGGCTTGGCAAAGAGCGGAAGACACGGATGCCTTGCGGCAAAGGCGCGGAGCTCCTCGCGTGTGGAAACGAGCCACCAGTCCGCGGTGGGAACTCCGCGAGCGCGGAGGATCTCCTTCGTCCGCGCCTTATCGAGGCAGGCCGCGAGAGTGAACGGATCGCTGCCCGAGTACGGAATGCCGTAAAACTCGCAGATGGCCGGGACATGTGCCTCCCGATTGGGGCCGCGCAGTCCTTCGGCAATGTTGAAGACGATGTCGGGACGCGTCTCGCGAAGACGCTGGGGGAAGTCATCCGTTGCTTCGAGCGGAATCACTTCGCCGTGGCGGGAGAGTGCGCGGGCGACGGCGTTGATCGTCGACGGCGAGTCCCACTCCGCGTACTCGTCATCCGCGGCAGGTGCTGGCGCGACGAGGGTGGCGAGGCCAGCTCCGCTACTGGGCGGCTCTTCCTCCTCGGCACACGCCAGTTCGGCCGCGTTATCCGCGGCAATTGGATCTGGCTTCTGATTGTACGCGAAACCGATGCGCGTCATCCCATCCCGGAGTGGTATGCTGCTGCACTGCGCTGCGGAGTCAAAGCTCAAACTCCCAACAACGCGCACGCGGGCAAAACACACGCCACGTGCAACGACGCGAAGATACCCACGTCGGAAATTTCGCGCAATGAAAAATTCAGCGTGCGATCAAACTTTGTGGTAGCTGATCCGCGCAGCCTCGCGACGATCGGTCGCTTCGTAGATCTCGAAGTCCGAAAAGAAGGCCGGAGCTTCCTCACGCAACACGCGAAGCACCATCACGGCCATGCGACGGATTTCCAATTCGGCTCCCTCACTCGAGCGAAGCTCAAGCATCGTTCGCCATGCGCGAGCATTACCGGTGACGACGATTTTAGTCTCCGTCGAGTTGGGCAGCACGCCGCGTGCGGCCTCGCGAGCCATCTTCCGGCGATGAATCTTGTCCGCCACCCAGCCATAGCGCTCCATCAACTGGGCCACCAGCGCGACGTACGCGCTCTGTGCGCTGTCGATCTGCG
>JBDTXZ010000656.1:0-2990 GCA_040005935.1 bacterium
TACGTAGCGCTATCCGAATAGTCGAGCGTCCCACGGGATTTCAACCACGGGCCCCCAGCGCAGCTTTCTCGCGTCGGGATGCGTCGTGTTCAGGACGACGTTGGACTCGAATGGCCGGCCCGGTAGCGATGGCACGACGAGGATGGCGGCTTGCCCCCGTTGATACCAGTCCGATCCCACGCGTCTCGCCGGCGCCGCGTCATCCGGATTGTCCCAGCCTCCCGGCAAGTCGGCGGCCTGCAGGCTCTCGATAGACACGGTGTCCGGAATGCTCACCCAGGTTGCGTGCGCCGGCGCGGGCGCCGCGCCGCCCGTGTGGACGACGCGCTCCAGCAGCGCAGTGCCGAAATGCTCCGCCAGGTACAACACTCGTTCGTGCGCAGCATTCCATCGATTTGCTCGGCCACTTGGCTTGCGGGGATCGTATGTGCGCCCGCACACGCGTACCGCACGCGACACACGATGCAGCATCAGACGGGTGCCCCTTCGTCCATACGCGCAAGCAGTTCGCGCACGGCTTGCGCGCCCCCCTCGGTGGCGGCCGCAAGGACTGGCGTTTGACCAGCGAATCGCGCGTTCGGCGTCGTGAGAAATTGCTCCGCGGCGTCCACGTTGCCTCCATACAGGCGACGCGCTTCGCGCACGACTTCGCCAACGGCAATCATGCGTTCCATCTCACTGGCGGAGAGCGGAGCTCCCTGGAGACGCCGCTTCCAGGAGCGGTCGGGAACAATGAGCTGTCGCAACATGGGACGTACCTCCTCGTTGAGTAGACACCGAGAAAGAAAGCGAACAAGCGTGGACGCGCCGTAACCATTTTGCGCCAACCCGGAGCGAATCGTTGCATGAAGCCGCATCCAGTCAGTTCCGTCGAAAATTCCGTCGACGAGCGTATCGGTGAGACCCTGCTTGAGGCGCGCGGCGCTGTGATGAGTGCTGGCCATGGTGGATGTGGTTTTTAGATGATGCAGCCGCAAGCCGCGCGGCACTTGGCACAGAAATATGTGCCAAATGCCGTCCCCCCACAAGCGCATACAGCAGGAATGACCCTCGGAGTTGTCCACGCTCGGATTTGACCGTATTCTCCCGCACGCCGTCCGCCCTTCGTGCGGACAACGCACCCTCGGACGCCTGCTGCCGTGAAGACAACTCCCGTTACTGCCGCCGACCTCGCCGCCTCCGTCATCGCAGTCCCGCCACTGGCGCGTCACACCGATCTGACGCTCAATCATGAGGCGAACCGCGCGATGATTCGCTACATCGAAGACGGCGGCGTCTCGTCGCTGCTCTACGGGGGAAACGCCAATCTCTATAACGTCGGCATTGGTGAATTTCCCGAGTTACTCGACTTGCTCGAGGACGCGGCGGGCGACGGCAGCTGGATGATCCCATCGGTCGGCCCCGACTTTGGCAAGATGCTCGATCAGGCGGACCTCCTGAAATCGCGCGACTTTCCCACCGTCATGATCCTGCCGCTCGCCTTTCCATCCACTGAAGCGGGCCTCGCAACGGGCGTGCGCCATTTTGCCGAGCGATACGGCAAGCCTATTGTCATGTATATCAAGGCGGACAACTACCTCGAACCGGCAACGGTTGCGGCATTGGCGAACGACGGACTCGTGAGCGCCGTGAAATACGGCACCGTTCGCGGCGACCCGTCCCACGACCCCTATCTCCGTGCGCTGCTCGACGTCGTCGACCCCAAGCTGGTGGTGAGTGGAATTGGTGAGAGGCCCGCCGTCGTGCATTTTCGCGAGTTTGGCCTGCAGGCATTCACCTCTGGCAGCGTATGCGTCGCCCCTCGCAGCTCGACGAAGATCCTCGCTGCAATGCAGGCAGGACGCTGGGAAGAGGCTGAAGAGGAACGCGTCGCGTTCCTCCCTCTGGAAGATTGTCGCGATGCGTACAGTCCCATCCGCGTCCTGCACGATGCGGTCTCGCTGGCCGGCATCGCTGACATGGGGCCGATGCTGCCCATGCTATCCAACCTTCCCGAGGCAGAGCAACAGATCGTCGGCGAAGCGGCGCGTGCGCTCAGGCACCATGACCGACAGCCCGCGATCGCGTGACGCAACGTCGTCGCAAGTCTGCCGAGGAGCTGCGCAGCCATCGCTGGTACGGTGTCAATGATCTCAGGTCGTTCGGCCATCGCTCGCGCACCGCGCAAATGGGCTATGTCTCCTCCGACTACGCTGGCAAGCCCGTCATCGCGATCCTCAACACGTGGAGCGACATCAACCCGTGCCACAGTCACTTCAAGCAGCGCGTTGAAGAAGTAAAGCGTGGCATCTGGCAGGCGGGTGGATTCCCCGTTGAAATCCCCGTGATGACGCTTGCCGAAACGTTCCAGAAGCCCACAACGATGCTCTATCGCAACCTGCTCGCGATGGAGACGGAAGAGACGCTCCGCTCGTATCCAGCAGACGGCTGCGTCCTCATGGGCGGATGCGACAAGACAACGCCAGCGCTCATCATGGGCGCCATCTCGATGGACCTGCCATCGATCTACCTTCCCGCCGGCCCGATGCTTCGCGGCGACTGGAACGGCGTCGTCCTCGGCAGCGGGTCGGATACGTGGAAGTATTGGGCCGAGCTGCAATGTGGCAACATTACGCAACAGGAGTGGAGCGGAATCGAAAGCGGCATTGCGCGCTCACCGGGACATTGCATGACGATGGGCACCGCCTCCACCATGACGAGCGCCGCCGAGGTACTCGGCCTGACGCTCCCGGGCTTTTCGTCGATCCCTGCGCCGGACTCTCGGCACGCACAAATGGCGACGCGCTCGGGCAAGCGCATCGTCGACATGGTGTGGGAAGACCTCAAACCCAGTGACCTTCTTACCGAGGCGTCGTTCGACAACGCCGTGACGACGGTACTCGCGCTGTCGGGGTCGAGCAATGCGGTCATCCACCTGATCGCGATGGCGCGCCGCGCAGGCGTGACACTCGACCTCGCCCGCTTTGACACCATTGCGCGCCGCACGCCAG
>JBDTXZ010000657.1:0-2986 GCA_040005935.1 bacterium
GAGACCGGTGAGTGGCAAGAAGAGCTCGGTCAAGGTCGAGATCATTGGCGAATCGTACATCCTCCGGACCGAGGCGGCCCCAGAGCACACGAAGGCCGTTGCCGAATATCTCGACAAGGCGATCAGGCAGATTTTGTCAGGCGGTTCGTCAATCGACTCTAATCGGGCGGCCATTCTCGCGGCGCTTCAGATCACGTCCGAGCTGTTCCAGTCGCGTGAAGCAAACGGAGCACTTATCGGCGCGATGCAGGGCCTTTCGGCTGACGTCCGCCGACTGTTGCCGCCCGCGAAGCGCGACTCCGGGACAACCGGTGTGGTGACTGGGTGACGTTCAACGCGCCGCCTTGCCCCCGTCCCCGCTGACACATAAGTTGCGCAGAGTCGCCCGGCCGTAACCGTAGGTTGATGCGCCCTTTGTAGTTAGCTCGCTCCAAGTCGCGCCCTACGCCGGTGCGACCTCGAGTGTTGCGCTACCCGGCGGCGCTCCGCGGAAAACGGCGGTGGTATCCTTTCTTCCGCGGCCCCGCCTGCGGTGGAGCATAGATGAAATGAATGATATGGCATTATTTGCCGCGCTAGGCGTTCTCGTCGTCGCCTTGCCGGCGTTTTTCTTTTTAGGACGTAAGCTGGGCGTTGGCGCCGGCCGACTCGCCGAAATCGAGCGACATGCCGCCGCTAAGACCACGGCCGAGGATACCGCCAAGCGCATCATAGCCGAAGCCGAGCGTGAGGTCGAAACGTCGCGTAAGAGCGCCGTGATCTCAGGCAAGGAACAGGTGATGAAGCTGCGCGAGAACGCCGAAGAGGAATTGCGATCGCGTCGCAGCTTTGTCGAGCAGGAAGAGCGGCGTGTGAGCGAGCGCGAAAGCACGCTCGACCGCAAGCTCGACATCGTAGAGCAGCGCGACAAGGAAATCGGCAAGCGCGCAAGTGACTTCGGCCGCCGCGAAAAACTGCTCCAAACGCGCGAGGAAGAGCTCGACAAGCTCGTGGCGGATGAGCGTCGTCGCCTGGAGCAGATGGCTGGAATGTCTGCGCAGGATGCAAAGAACGAACTAATTCGGCGTCTTGAAGAGGAAGCGCACGCGGACGCCGCCAACATGCTCAGGGAAATTCGCGAGACAGCGCGCCGGAATGCCGAACGCGAGGCGAAAAAAATCGTTGCGCTGGCAATTCAGCGCATCGCGGCAGACACGACTGCAGAAACAACCGTGTCTGCGGTCGCACTGCCGAATGATGAAATGAAGGGGCGCATCATCGGGCGCGAAGGGCGAAATATCCGAGCGTTCGAGCTCGCCACTGGCGTGGACGTCATCATCGACGACACGCCCGACACCGTCGTCGTTTCCTGCTTCGATCCCATTCGGCGCGAGGTGGCGCGTCTCGCGCTCGAGAAACTCGTCTCCGATGGGCGCATTCATCCGGGTCGGATCGAGGAA
Source organism: bacterium (assembly GCA_040005935.1). Lineage (GTDB taxonomy): Bacteria > Gemmatimonadota > Gemmatimonadetes > Gemmatimonadales > Gemmatimonadaceae > AG11. Next base: position 1,440 of record JBDTXZ010000657.1, read on the forward strand.
GTCGTCAACAAGTCGAAGAAGGAAGTCGACGCGGCAATCATCGAGACTGGCGAGCAGGCGGCATACAACACCGGCGTGCACGGACTGCATCCCGAGCTGATCAAGCTCATCGGGCGGATGAAATGGTGCACGAGCTATGGCCAGAACATCCTGCAGCATTCGCAGGAAGTGGCGCACCTGGCCGGCATCATGGCCGCCGAGTTGGGACTCGATGTTGCGATGTCGAAGCGAGGTGCCTTGCTGCACGATGTTGGCAAGGTGCTGACGCACGAACACGAGGGTACGCACGTGCAACTCGGTGTCGAGATGGCGACCAAGTACGGCGAAAATCCGCTCGTGGTCAACTGCATCGCGGCGCATCACGACGACGTGCCGCACGAGACCGAAGTGTCCGTGCTTGTGCAGGCCGCGGATGCCATTTCAGGATCCCGCCCCGGTGCGCGTCGCGAGGCGTTCGAGACCTACGTCAAGCGTCTGGAGGGGCTGGAGCGTATTGCGTCGAGCTACAAGGGTGTCGAGCGTGTTTTCGCCATTCAGGCGGGTCGCGAGATTCGCGTCATCGTTGTTCCTGACGACGTTGATGATCTGCGCATGACAACGTTGTCGGAGGAAATTGCGCGGCGCATCGAGGCCGAGCTGCAGTATCCCGGACAGATCAAGGTCGTGTTGATTCGCGAAACGCGGGCGGTGGACTTTGCCCGCTAACGCTGTTCGCTCAGCAGAAGTGTCCAGCGTGCCAGCGAGTGCGGGCGCGCGCCTGATCGATGGCGTTGCGTTGGCGAAGCTCATCCGCGCCGAGGTTGCCGCGGAGGTCGTCACGCTGAAGGAGGTTGGCGTAACCCCGGGGCTCACCGTCGTCCTCGTCGGCGACGACTCCGCGAGTGCCGTGTATGTTGGCGCGAAAGAGAAGGCATCGCGCGAGGCAGGAATGAGTGGCGAGACGATTCGCCTGCCGGCAATTACCTCGCAAGCACAGTTGCTTACGCTCGTCCAACACCTGAACGCCGACGCGACCGTGCATGGCATCCTGGTGCAGATGCCGTTGCCCAGGCACATCGATCCGGACACCGTGATCCTGCACATCGATCCGCTCAAGGATGTCGATGGCTTTCATCCGATGAATGTCGGCCGGCTGCTCATTGGCCACTCCGACGGGTTCGCGCCATGTACGCCGTTGGGAGTGCAGCGCATGTTGACGCATTACGATGTCGAGACGCGCGGTGCGGACGTCGTTGTGGTTGGCCGTAGCACGATCGTGGGCAAGCCGATGGCAGCGCTCATGGTGCAGAACGGCGAGGGCGCGGACGCAACCGTGACGATGTGCCACAGCCGCACGCGCAATCTGGCCGATCACACTCGGCGTGCCGACATCCTCATTGTCGCAGCTGGACGAGCGCGCATGATCACCGCTGACATGGTGAAACCGGGTGCCGTCGTGATTGATGTCGGCATGAATCGCATTCCCGATGCGTCGACCAAGAGCGGCACACGGCTGGTCGGCGATGTGGACTTTGAGGGAGTGCGGCACGTTGCGTCGCTCATCACGC
>JBDTXZ010000658.1:0-2983 GCA_040005935.1 bacterium
GTGAGTGGCGCGATGATCTTTTCCTTGACGAACGAGCCGTCCTTCTTGAACACCTGAATGCGATCGTTGGGCCGATCGCAGACGTACACGAGGCCATCCGTGGTCGGCTCCGCGCAGTGCACGGGCGTGCGGAACTGCCGCGCCAGCGCTGTGCCCGGCGTATAGCGGCCGAGATTCGTGTCGGACGGCACGTTGCCATAGGCGCCCCAGATCCGCTTGATCTTGCCCGACGTCATGTCAATGACCGCGACGCGATGGTTGCCGTATCCATCGGCGACGAATGCTTCGTTGGCGCCTGCGTCAAACGAGATTTTTGCCACACGCCCGAAGTGGTCCAGTGCCTTGCTGTCCACCGGCTGCTTCGGCGTCCCGATTTGCATCAGGAACTTGCCGTCGTGCGTGAACTTCAGGATGTGTGAATCGCCCACGCCGTTGCCACCGATCCAGACGTTGTCCTTGTTATCGATCGTGATGCCGTGATTCGAAAGTGGCCACTCGTAGCCTTCGCCAGGACCTCCCCACGCTTTCACGAGATTGCCCGCGGGATCGAACTCGAGGATCGGCGGGGCGCTCCGGCAGCACTCGCCGATGGGAGGATTGGCGTCCGCGCCGACTTCAGTGCGCTGGTTGAGCGTCGAATCACCGCGATGGATGATGAAGACGTGATCGCGTGAGTCGATGCCGAGACCGATTGTTGATCCCAGGACCCAGTGATTCGGCAGTGGCTTTGGCCAATAGGGATCGACCTCGAAGCGCGGGGCCTTCACGGCCTGCACTTCCGTCGCCGCCTGGAGTGCCGCCTGGCCAATGCCGAGCGCGACGACGACCGCGGTTGCCAATCCGGCGAGCATGATCGAGCGTCCCCTCATCGACGATCTCCTTCGCTGCTGAATGAAGGCGACCGCAACTGGTCGCCGGTGGTGCTGCACGCACGACGCGTATATCGTAACTTCGCCGGACAAAAAGCTGACCGGAGATTCTACGACCGCGCATGCGATTCCGTCTAGTACGCCTCGGCCCCTCTCGACTTCTTGCGTCCGCCGCCCTCGCGTCGGCGCTGCTCGTGGCATCTCCGGCGATGTCGGCTGCGCACGAGATTCCGGCCTCCGTCACCGTGTTTGCGTTCGTGAAGCCGGAAGGTCGCGTGCTGCACGTGGTGCTTCGCGTGCCACTCGAAGCGATGCGTGATGTCGAGTTCCCCCTCCGACAGCAGACGTTCCTCGATATCGCGAAGGCGCGACCATTCCTCACGAACGCTGCAACCACCTGGATTGCCGACTACCTGACGTTGTATGAGAACGGCGCGCCGCTGACGCAAATGCGGATTGCTGCCGCGCGCGTTTCGCTTCCGTCAGATCGCTCCTTCACCGAGTACGCAAACGCCGTCGCGCACCTTTCGGCCGCACCGCTCGACTCGGCCATTGATCTGCCGTGGCAGCAAGCACTGCTCGACGTCGCCATCGACTATCCGATTCAATCGGAGCAATCACAGTTCGCGATCAAGCCGGAGTTGGCTCACCTCGGCGTGCGCACGAGCACCGTGTTGCGCTTCTTGCCGAGCAGCGGGGCGGAGCGCGTGTACAGCTATTCGGGGAACCCGGGACGAGTCGCGCTCGATCCGCGCTGGCATCAAGCCGCGCTGCGCTTCGTACAGCTTGGCTTTTCGCACATCCTGAGTGGCATCGATCACTTGCTCTTTGTGCTCTGCCTGGTGATTCCGCTTCGTCGACTGCGGCCGTTGGCCGTCGTCGTCACGTCATTCACGCTCGCGCACTCGATCACGCTTGCGGCGTCCGCGCTGGGTTTCGCGCCGAATGCGCTCTGGTTTCCGCCGCTCATCGAAGTGCTGGTGGCGCTTTCGATCTTCTACATGGCGCTCGAAAATATCGTCGGGGCGCGCGTGGAACGTAGGTGGCTCATCGCGTTCGGGTTCGGGCTCGTCCACGGTTTCGCGTTCTCATTCGCGTTGCGTGAATCGATGCAGTTCGGCGGATCGCATCTGCTGGCGTCCTTATTGGCATTCAACGTGGGCGTGGAGCTTGGGCAATTGCTCGTGGTCGGTGTGATGGTGTCCGCGCTCGCGCTGCTGTTTCGCACTGTGGTTCAGGAGCGAATGGGGACGATCATTCTTTCGGCGCTCGTGGCGCACACGGCGTGGCATTGGATGCTCGACCGGGGCGCGACGTTGCGCGAGTATCGATTCCAGTGGCCGGCGTTCGATGCGACGCTCGCGGTGAGTGCGATGCGTGCGGCGATGGTGATGGTCGTCGCAGCCATGGCGGTGTGGCTGCTGTCGACGTTTGGGAAGCGGTTGATGCCGGTGAGTGTGAAGCGCGAGGTGGGGGCGGAATGAGGCGCAAATACGAGGGTCAGAAGTGCAGGTGGTTTCAATTGGTCAGCGCAACACCTCTGTTCTGTCATCCCGCACAAGCGAAGCGCGTGTCGGGATCTACCATCGCGGCGCCGTGAGCCGGCCACGCGCGGCGTATCGTCGATCCCGACACGAGCGATCGCTCGTGCGGGATGACAAAGTGGCGCTGCGGTCACCGGGCGAACGCACCTTTGCACCTCTCACTGCGCAACCGCTTGTGCGCCGCTTTCGCCTCCCTACAATCGCGTTCATCGCTGCGATCATTCTCACCCCAGCCACTCGCGCATCTGCGCAGACGCAATCCGCCGAACCGACGTCCACACTCGCTGGCGTCTACACGCCCGCGCAAGCGGAGCGTGGCAAGATCACGTATGCGGGGATGTGCAAGGCGTGTCACTCGCCCGCGTCGCACACCGGCCCCACGTTCGAGAAATGGTGGAAGGGTCGAAGCGTCGCCGCGCTGTTCGCGTACATGAGCTCGCAGATGCCCAAGAGCAACCCAGGCAGCATGAACCCCGACGAGTATGCGGATGTCGTCGCGTACCTGTTGAAGATGAATGCGATGCCCACCGGGACGACGGAACTCGCCGCCGACTCGACGTCGCTCGCGAC
>JBDTXZ010000659.1:0-2981 GCA_040005935.1 bacterium
CGGTGCGCCACGCGCCGAGGATCATCTTGTCCCACACCATGTTCGCGTCGAGCTGGCCGACGACTTCATGGGTGCTGGGATCGATGAGATCGTACGAGCCCTTGGCCTTGAGCGCTTCCATGAACTTCGTCGTCACGGCGACGGAGATATTGAAGTTCGTGATCTGCGTGAGGTCTTCCTTACAGGCAATGAAGTCCATCACGTCGGGATGATCGACGCGCAGGATGCCCATGTTCGCGCCACGACGGGTGCCGCCCTGCTTCACGGCATCGGTGCTGGCGTCGTACAACTTCATGAAGGAGATGGGTCCGCTGGCGACACCCGTCGTGCTGCGGACCATCGAGCCTTTCGCGCGGAGCTTGGAGAAACCGAAGCCGGTGCCGCCGCCACTCTGATGAATGATGGCCATCGACTTGAGGGTGTCGTAGATGCCGTTGCGGCCATTGGCCAAGGCATCCTCGACGGGCAGGACGAAGCACGCGCTCAGCTGGCCGAGCGGGCGTCCTGCATTCATGAGGGTGGGTGAATTGGGCTCGAAGCGGCGCTGCGTCATGAGCGCATAGAATTCTTCGGCCATGCCCTTCACTGTCTCTTCAGTCGCTCCGTACCGTGCGTCGGGCTCAGCGACAACAGTTGCTACACGCCAGAACAGGTCCTCCGGACTTTCGGTCGCCTTGCCCGTTTTATCCTTCACGAGATAGCGCTTGGCAAGCACTGTCCGCGCGTTGGCAGACAGCGTGACGGGACCGGTGGGGGGCTGAACAGGCAGGGGCATGGGGCAACTTCTCCCGTTGTGTGGAACTGTGACTTTTTGACGCTTACAGGCGACGGAGGGCGGGGGTGCATACTACCCCCACTCGTGTATCCGCGCCAGTCAGGAGCTATCTGCTTGCAGGGGAATGACTTGCAATGTATGCATCACTTTACTGGAATGGTGACATCCATCACGTTGAAAAACGCCTGCGACGCGTGGAATAGACAAACTTTCCGGACGCTCACGAACCGTTTGGTCATTCCGCCCGACGCCTAAGCGCTAGCGAATGAACCTCTTACACCGAAATTCACCGAAGAGGTCGCAACTCACGCACTGTGATTAGAAATTCGACGATCCTCAGGAAAATGACACAGCCTTGCTTGGAAACACGTGTCACTGTCCAGCCAGCTACACGCAGGTTGTGCGGAGCTACGGTGCAGGTCCTTCGACTCGCTTCGCTCGCTCAGGATGATAACGTCGCTGTGGCGCATGTCACACCGCGTCATGCTTTGCGCACGTAGCGTATCAACATGCCTCAGACAACCAGCCGTCTCGCAGCACCTATGAAGAATACAATCCTGCTCGGCCTCACAGGGCTCTCACTCGCCGCACAAAGCACCCAAGCGCAGGACGCCTTCCAATTCGGCATCGCCGGCGGCGCACTGAGCTACGAAGGCGGACGTAGCGAACAGGCACTCGGCGCCGTGCTACGCTGGGTGCCGACGACCTGGTTCTCGCTATCCACGACGCCCACGTCCGTCCGCGCGAAAGAAATCGCTACCACGACCCTTCCCGCCACGACGCGCAGCGGCCTCACCGACATTCCAATCGAAGCGACGCTCGCCTACGGACTCGGCGGCGTCTCGTGGAGCCCAAGCGTCGCCGCGTCACTCGGCGCGACGCTTCCCGTCGGCGATACGGCCACTGGACTCGGTTCCGGCGAAGTGGGCTACTCGGCCAGCGGCGGCATCGGCTTCTCGCCCGCAGAACGCCTGTGGGTTCACATCGGCGCGGGGCGTTCGCTTACACGGTACTCCGTGCGGTCTGCCTTCAGCAGTGGCACCGGTTGGGGCGACGCGAGCGCTGGCGTGTCGGTCACGGATCGCATTGGCGCGAGCGTAGGCTACAGCACGGATATCGGCGCGTTGGACTCCGCACTCACGCGCTCGACATCAATAGAAGGCGGGGCGTCGATTGGACTCGGCAAGGCGGGTACGCTGAATCTTGCCGGGAGCCATGGCCTGAGCGGACTCGCGCCGCGCTGGAGTCTCGCGATTGGCGTGGGAACAGCGTTTCCGTATCTCAACCATCTTGGCGGGAGTTCGCCGAACACCACTCTGCAGGACAGCTTCGGCGGCGGCACGCATGGCTTGGGCAACGGAAACGGGAATGCTGGCGGCGGGAATGCGACACCAGCCACTAATCGCGGGCGCGGCAAGAAACCATAATTTGTCAGTAAGCACAGCGCCCGTTTGTCGTCCTGAGCGCAGCGAAGGACCTGCACTTCCCGCCGCGCAGCAACAGCCAACGGCAACTGCTTGATCGCGGATCACGCGGAAATGCGCGGCGCTGTGGCCGAGGATCCGCGTCGATCCGCCAAATCCGCGTCGATCCGCGATGAAGCAGGTGCAGTTGTCCCCGCCAAGAATGACAGACTACCGGTGCGCGTCCTGCAACTCGATATACGCCTGCACCGTCCGCGCGATTCGCTCGCGCTCCTCAGCCGTGGTCGCGCGCACGATCTTCGCCGGCACGCCCATCGCCAACATTCCAGGCGGAATTCGCATACCCTCAGGGCACACGGCTCCCGCGGCGACAATCGAACGCGCACCAACAACCACGCGATTCAAGAGAATCGCCCCCATGCCGATAAGGCAATCATCTTCGATGGTCGCCCCGTGCACAATCGCACGATGTCCAATCGCGACGCGCGCACCAATGACACACGGCACACCAGCGTCCACGTGCACGATCGTACCATCCTGAATGTTGGTGTCGTCGCCAACGGTGATCGCGTCGGTGTCCGCTCTTAGAACGGCTGTGGGCCACACGCTCACGCGCGCACCCAGCGTGACGTCGCCAATCACATGCGCAGCGGAGTGGACGAACGCGGTCGGGTGGACGGTCGGGCGCTTCATAAATGGAACCTAGCGCCGCAACAGCACCTTTTGTCGTCCTGAGCGCAGCGAAGGACCTGCACCCTTTGTCGTCCTGAGCGCAGCGAAGG
>JBDTXZ010000660.1:0-2978 GCA_040005935.1 bacterium
ACTCGTCACTACCGCGAGCATCAGAAAGGCAACAAGACGTCGACGAATCCGATCGCGTCGATCTTCGCGTGGACCCGCGGTCTCGCGCATCGCGGCAAGCTCGATGGCAATGACGCACTGATCGCATTTGCCCACGCGCTCGAGAAAGTGTGCATCGAGGCGGTGGAGTCCGGCGAGATGACGAAAGATCTCGCGATTCTCATAGATCCGAAGGCGCCGTTCCTGGACACGGAATCGTTCCTCGACACGATCGACACACGCCTGCAAGCAAAGATGGCGTGATCGTTTCCCGACATTGGTGGTTTGTCATGCTGCCCGCGGCGCTCTTCGTCGCGGCGTCAGCAGTCGCGCAAAATGTGGAACGCGAAACCGTCGGGCGCGCCGTTCGAGCCGAACGCGCGCCGATAATCGACGGGAAAGGTGACGACGCGGTCTGGTCGAGCGCACCGGCGATGACGCAGTTCCGCCAGTTCGATCCCGGCGAAGACGTGCCCACGGGATTTCGCACTGACGTGCGTGCGGCGTTCGACAACAAGTTCCTCTACGTGCTCGTTCGGGCCTTCGACCCGTCGCCAGACAGCATTGCGCCGCTGCTGAGCCGGCGCGATGTGAAAACCGCCAGTGATCAAATCAAGATCATCATCGACGCATACAAGGACCGGCGCACCGGCGTCGAGATGGCGGTGAACCCTGCCGGCGTAAAGCGCGACTACTCCATCTATTCGGATATCATCGAGGACGGAACATGGGACGGCGTGTGGGACGTCGCCGTCAGCATCGACAGCCTTGGTTGGATCGCGGAGTTTGCGATCCCATTTAGCCAGTTGCGCTTTGCCGACAGCCCGAGCCACGACTTCGGCTTTGGAGTGTGGCGCGACATCGCGCGACGCAATCAACGCGACGCGTGGCCCGCGTATCGTCCCTCTGCACGCACGCTCATGGCGCAAATGGGCACACTCACCGGCATCGAGCGCATTGCGCCAGCGCGCCGGATCGAGTTGTTACCGTACGCCGTCGCCAAGAGTGTGCCGAGTACGACGGTGACGTCCTCGTCGAACAGCTCGCGGGTTACCGGTGGGTTGGACCTCAAGGCGGGACTGAGCGCGAGCGTCACGCTGGATGCCACGGTTAATCCGGACTTCGGCCAAGTCGAAGCCGATCCGGCCGTGCTGAACCTGTCTGCGTTCGAGATCCGCTTCGACGAGCGACGGCCGTTCTTTCAGGAGGGCGCGGGACTGTACCGGTGTGCGGGGCCATGCGAAGGTGTTTTCTACACTCGGCGCATCGGCCGATCGCCGCAGCTGCGATCCTCCGCCGCCGATCCAACGTTCACCGCGATCGGTGGTGCCGCCAAGCTCACCGGGCGCTTCGGAAACGGCATCGCGTTGGGGGTCGTGGATGCGGTTACCCAACACACGCGCGGCGTGAACGGATCGACGATCGAACCGCAGACCAACTATCTCGTGCTGCGCGGTGTGCGAGAATGGCGCGCGGGTCAGTCGCAGTTCGGCATGGAGCTCACTGACGTGCGCCGCTCACTCGACGCACCAAGCGCCAATTTTCTGCGCCGCTCGGCAACCACCGGGCTGGCGCAGGGCTATACGCGGTTTGGCGACAACAAATGGGAGCTCACGGCTTACGGCGGAGTCAATCACGTCGAGGGCAGCGCGAAGGCCATCGCTCTCACGCAGCAAAGCAGTGTGCATTACTACCAGCGGCCCGATCACGAAGAGCGCTACGATCCTGCGCGTACGACGCTCGGTGGTTGGGTGCTCGCGGGCGGCGTCAAGCAGGTGGGAGGGCGGGTGCGCTACGAAAACAACCTGCGCTACGCGACACCGGGCCTCGAGCTCAACGATCTGGGCTTCGTCACCCTCGTGAACGATGCCTCGTTTCGCCAGACGCTCGACATCAGGCAACTCGCGCCCTCGTCGCTCTTCCGCTCCGCATTCTCTACCGGGAGCTTCGAGACACACTGGACAACGGGCGGCCTGCTGGCCTCGCAGTTGTTGTCGCTGCATACGAGTGCATCACTGAGCAACAACCTGGGCGGCGCCATCACCGCATCGCTCGGTGAGATTGGTGCCGTGCACTGTGTGAGTTGCGCGCGCGGTGGTCCGGCGCTCAGGCAATCGCTCAAGCAGGGAATTCGCTTCGATCTCGTTGGTGATCCGCGCCCGCCAATTGTTCCGAGCACGGCATTCCGCGTGGGTAGAAGCGACGGTGGGCGGTCGTGGTATCGCGGCGCAGATCTTGGCGTGAGCGCGCGCCTGGCGAGTCGCTTTTCCGCATCGCTGGCGACCGGTTTCGATCATGTCGTCAACGACCAACAATGGGTGGCCAACTTCGGCGCCATTCGGAGCGACACGTCACACTACACCTTTGCGCGACTTTCGCAGGACATCCTGACTGTCACCGCGCGCGCAAACTGGACCGCCACGCCAACGCTCTCGCTCCAGCTCTACGGACAGCCCTTTGTGTCGAGCGGATCGTATTCGGGCTGGCGGCAAATCGCATCGCCGCGCGCCGCCGAGTACGACGATCGCTTTCGGCCGTACGGCAACGGCGCAACGCCGTCGGGGTTCAACGTGAAGCAATTCAACTCGAACGCCGTGGTCCGCTGGGAGTATCGGCCGGCAAGCGTATTGTTCGTCGTCTGGCAGCAAGGCCGCGCGCAGAGCGAGTTGAACCCCGGCACGTTCGACGCCCGCCGCGACGTCGGCGACTTGTTCGCGGCTCGGCCAGAGAACACCGTGTTGGTCAAGCTTTCGTACTGGCTCAATCCATGAGCTGTCATCCCGCAGGCGCGAAGCGCATGTCGGGATCTACTGGGCACGCGCACTGAGCGACGCACTGAGCGAGAGAGCAGATCCCGACACGCGCTTCGCGCGTGCGGGATGACAGTCCAAGGAGCGCGCGTCTACAACCGCGGCCGAGTGACTCGGGGCACCTTGCCACAGTTCGTCGGCCAATTCGCC
>JBDTXZ010000661.1:0-2978 GCA_040005935.1 bacterium
TCGGCGAAGGTGTGGCCGCGGTCCCGGAGCTCGTGAAGCTGCTCCAGAACGAAGCAAAGGTGCTCTGATGGCAAACGTGCTTGTTTTCGCAGAGACGCGCGGCGGTGAGCTGCGCAAGATTGCCTACGAAGCAGTGACAGCCGCGCGTAAACTTGTCGACGCCACCGGAGGCGGCGAAGTGCACGCGCTCATTGCTGGCGCTCCTGGCATCGGCGCGAAGGCGTCGCAGCTGGGGACATACGGCGCCGACGTCGTGCTCGTTGCCGAAAGTGCGGACTACGCGAATTTTGCGCGTGAGTCCATTGCGGCGACGATTGCCGACCGCGCAAAGTCGGGCGGGTATCGCGCGATCATCCTCGGCTTCTCAGCGCAGGGCCGCGACCTTGGGCCACGCGTTGCCGCCAAGATCGATGCGCCAATTGCCAGCGATGTAACCGAGATCGCAGTGAACGGCGACACGCTCACGGTGAAGCATCCGGGATACGCGAACAAGGTGATCCTGACGCTCGCGATCAGCGGCTCGCCAGTGGTGGTGAGTGTTCGCCCGAGTGCGTTTACAGCCGTGGAGAATGCGAAGCCCGCGCGAGCCGAGAACGTCACCGCGGTGGCTGCAAGCGGGCCGTTGGTAGCTGTCGTCGAAGTGAAGGAAGGGGCGAAAGGCCGTCCCGACCTGGGCGACGCGCCAATCATCATTTCGGGCGGACGTGGACTCAAGTCCGCCGAAAACTTCAAGCTCGTCGAGGACCTCGCCGATGCATTCGGCAACGCGGCAGTCGGTGCGACACGTGCTGTCACCGACGATGGTTGGCGTCCACATAGCGACCAGATTGGACAGACCGGTCGTCAGGTGAGTCCACAGTTATATGTGGCGCTCGGCATCTCGGGCGCCATCCAGCATCTTGCCGGCATGCGCACCTCGAGGACGATCGTCGCGATCAACAAGGACAAGGAGGCGCCCATCTTCAAGGTGGCCGACTACGGAATCGTGGGTGACGTGCTCGAAGTGGTGCCTGCGTTGACGGCGGCCGTTCGCGATGCGCGCAAAGGTCACTAGAACCGACGAACTTCCGGGAGGTCCGACCCTCGTCGCGGGCCTCCACAGTCTTGCTATTCGGAACGTACCGTCGCGCTTCTACCTGGGGCTGCAACTCGCGGCACCCGCAGCCATTCAGTTCTGGTCATGGGGTTGGAAGCGCAGTGCGCTCTGGATGGTGGCGGCAAGCGCATTCGGCGTGTGGGCGCTGTTCGAGCAGAAGCGCGATCAAGCCAGCGACACGGACATGGGGAATCCTCCTCCCGGTCTCGCCTTCCGATTTGGGCATCGAGTCGCTGGCGTCATGGCAGGAGCGATTACGCTCGCGCTGCTCCTGGAAATTTTCTTCCAGGTCATGGGCGTCGCCTTTAGATGCCCGGGCTGCGCTGGCTGAATCTGGAGGGCAATGTGAGTGGCTGTCATCCCGCATGAGCGGAGCGAATGTCGGGATCTTCTGTCCTTTCGCACTGGCCTGGTTCGGCGACCCGTCCGGTAGATCCCGACATTCGCTCGCTACGCTCGCGCTTGCGGGATGACAGGTGGGTCACGCTTCTCCTTCCGCTCAATGGCAACAAAATACGCGCTTGACAGTCATCAGCTGGGGTGGTAGTGTATTAGCAAGCTAATACACTGAGACACACGCCGCATGTTGATTTCCGTCGACCCGAACGACCCACGGCCCATCTACGTCCAGATCATCGACGAGATGCGTCGTGCGCTCGTGGTTGGAACGCTCGCCCCTGACGATCCGCTGCCATCGGTGCGGCAGCTCGCTGGGGAACTGCGCGTGAATCCCAACACCGTGAGCCAGGCGTACCGCGAGCTCGAGCGGCAAGGCGTCGTCGAAGTCCGCCGAGGGCAGGGAACGTATGTCGTGCAAACGTCGGTGAATGGCAGCCATCGGCGTGCACTGGCTCGCGACGTCGCACTCCGCTCACTCCGCGATGCACACCGCAACGGCCTCGATGCGGACGAACTCATTCAGGCAATTCGCTCAGCCTCCAACTCTCATTCGAAGAAGGGCGCATGACCACATCTCTCCCAACAGCGCTACCGGGCACCGCGTTCGCCGTCACCACGCGCGGGCTCTCCAAGCAGTACGGATCGCAGCGCGCGCTGCACGACCTTGCGCTTCAAGTGCCCGAGGGCGCTGTCTATCTGCTCATTGGTCCAAATGGCGCGGGCAAAAGCACGACGATCAAGATTCTGCTCGATCAAGTGCGTCCGACCTCCGGTGACGCGAGCGTCCTGGGCGTGAATCCACAGAGTCATCCGGCGCTCGTGCGCGCGAACGTCGGTTACGTGCCCGAACAACTCGACTGGGGCTATGGCTGGATGCGCGTCGGGCGGTTGCTGGAGCACCACGCGCGCTACTTCCCAAGCTGGGATGCGCAGTACGCGACGCAACTCGCCAAGTCGTTTGCCCTGAAGCTGGACCAGAAGATGAGCACACTGTCCAAGGGGCAGGGGCGCCGCGTGCATCTCGTCATGGCGCTCGCGCACCGGCCGCCACTGCTGGTGCTCGACGAGCCAACGGACGGCCTCGATCCCGTCATGCGCGACGACACGCTCGGCGTGTTGATCAATCACCTCGCCGACACGCCGACGACGGTGCTTCTGTCCACGCATCACGTGTCGGAGGTCGAGCAGCTTGCGGATCACATCGGGGTGCTACGCGATGGTGCGCTTCGCGCACAGATGCGGCTCGACGAGCTTCGCCGCGACCTGCGTCGCTATCGTGCGCAGATTCCACTCGGGTGGCAGGGCTCGTCCCTCTTCGGCGATGCGGTGATACGGCGCCTCACCTCACGAAACGAGATGGATTGGACAGTGTGGGGCGACGAGGCAAACGTCGCCGGGGAATTGGTCGGCGCGGGAGCAACGGTGTGCGAGTCAGCGCCACTATCACTACACGAAGCGACACTTGCGCTTCTTACGCAGGAGA
>JBDTXZ010000662.1:0-2977 GCA_040005935.1 bacterium
GTGAACGGTGAACGGTGAACGGTGAACGGTGAACGGTGAACGGTGAACGGTAAGGACCGTACCGTACTTACTGTTCACCGATCACCGTTCACCGTTCACCGTTTGTCGCACGACTGCCAGCGCCTCGGCTGAAATCGGATACGTGTGCTCCGCGCCCGGATACGTCCGCCCGCGCACATCCGCTGCCCACTCGGCCACTGCGTTACTCAAGTCGTCGCGCGCTGAGGCATACTGGCGAACAAATCGCGCCTGACGCCCCTCGCTAAAGCCGAGGAGATCGTGATAGACCAGCACCTGACCGTTCGTCTCTAAACCGGCCCCGATCCCGATCACCGGTATTCCGACGCGCCGAGTGATAATCTCCGTCACTGCGGCGGGCACCGCCTCGACGATCAGACCTACGCATCCTGCAGCCGCCAGATCGTCTGCATCCGCGACAATGCCGAGTGCCTGCTCCGGATCTCTTCCCCGTGCGCGGTAGCCTTCTCGTGTCCGAACGGACTGCGGCAGCAAGCCAACGTGACCAAACACGGGAATTCCTGCAGCGATAATGGCGCGAACCCTCGGCACCATCGCGCCGCCGCCCTCGAGCTTCACGGCGTCGCATCCCGCTTCCTCGACGAACCGCGTCGCGGACAGCACGGCCAGCGCATCGCTCTCCTCGTACGACCCGAACGGAAGGTCACCGATCACGGGGATGTCCGTCGTCGCACGCCGAACTGCGCGCGTGAGCATCAATAACTCTTCAATCGAAATCTCGCGCGTCGACGAGTAACCGAGCACGGTCATCGCGGCTGAATCACCAACGAGGATGATGTCGACGCCACCAGCCGCCGCGATGCGCGCAGACGGATAGTCGTACGCGGTCAGCATCACGATCGGTTGGTTGCGCGCATACAGCTCGGCAAGTTTCGCCAGGCGATCGTTCACTCGTCCGCTCCGGTCTCGCCGATGATCACATTGTCGATAAGACGCACGTTGCCAACGCGGGCCGCAATCGCGACCAGCGTCTGGCCCGAAAATGTCTGCACCGGTGCGAGTGACTCCGCGTTTACGGCAGCAAAGTACTCCGGTTCAATTCCCTGCTGCCCAAGAATGTCGCGACCCACGTCGAGCGCGGCCTGCGTGCTGGTCTCGCCGCCGGCGGCAGAGCGCTCAACGGCAAACAGTGCGCGCGACAGCGCCGTCGCGCGTTCGCGTGAGTCGGCGTCGAGCAACGCATTTCGACTCGACATCGCGAGGCCATCAGCCTCGCGAACGGTCGGACAAATTTCGATGCGCACGGGCAAATCCAGGTCGCGCACAAGGCGACGAATAATCAGTGCCTGCTGCGCGTCCTTCTGCCCGAAGAACGCCTCATCGGGCTGCGCCATGTTGAGCAGCTTCGTCACCACGGTTGCAACGCCGCGAAAATGTTGCGTGCCGCGCGCGATTCCCTCGAGCGGCTCGGACAGCTCGGCGACCTCAACGCTGGTCACGAATCCGTCCGGATACACTTCACCCACCTCCGGCGCAAAGAGCACACTCACGCCCGCCGATTCAGTGAGTCGCGCATCACGTGCCTCGTCGCGCGGATAGCGCGCAAGGTCGGCCGACTCCGTGAACTGCGTCGGGTTCACGAACAGTGTGACGACGACGTAGGCACATCGCTCCCGCGCGCGACGCATCAATGCGAGATGTCCTTCGTGCAACGCACCCATCGTTGGCACGAGTGCCACACGTTCGCCACGCGCGCGCGCTGACTGCACGGCGTCGCGCAATTCATGCACAGACCGAAGCACGATCACGTGCGCGCTCTACTCGGTAACGCGGCAAGATCGCGCGTCGTCGTGGTAAGCGCGTCCCAGAGCGGGAGCAAGTCTGGCGCGGCGACCGCAACTGCGTCTCGCTGGCGCGTTACGGTCTCTTCGTCGCCACGCACGATTGGGCCAGTAAGCGCATCGCGCGCGCCAAGGCTCGCCCACTGCTCAATCGTCGCGCGCACCAACGGGACGAGCGCTGCGCGTTCGAGACCAACCTCCTGCGCCAAACGCTCCGCCGCACCCTCGAGTGCGATGAGGTAATTCGACGCCATCGATGCGGCCGCGTGATAGAGCGCGCGCTGCTCCGGCCGGATGACCCGCGCATGCATGCCAAGCCGAATGGCGAGTGATCGCGCCACACTGAGTGCGTCCTCAGTACTCCCGTCTATTGCACAGGCGGCGCCGTCAAAGCGCGCCGCGCCGCCCGAAACACTCAACAGTGGATGCAACGAGAATCGTTCGTGCGGCTCGAGTAGCGAAAGATCTCCTGATGCGCTCACGTGACCGACCAAGGGACCTCGCTCAACAATGGCGCTTGCCGCTGCGATCTCGCGATCGGAAACGCAGAGCAACACGATGGATGCTCCCGACGCATTCGCCCCGCGTGGCAGCGGCCCTCGCACCGGCACGGCTGCCGCGCGCAGTGCAGACGAAAGCGCGTGACCCATGCGTCCGCGACCGATGACATCGCACCATCCACTGGGTAGTATCGTCACGTCGGCGAAATGTAGTGTCCGCGCCGTTTGTCGTCTGAGCGCAGCGAAGGACCCGCACCTGCCGCTGGGCAGTGAACGTGCAGGTCCTTCGCTACGCTCAGGACGTCAGGTTTCCCTAGTGCGCAGCCGCCTGTGCCTGCAACCGCGCCGCCTCGTCGACCACTCGTTGCGCCGCGTCACTCGGCATCTCTTCATAACCGCGGAAGTGCCGATGGAAACTCGCTCGGCCGTGCGTCATCGATTGGAGCGCACTGGCGTACAGATGCAATTCCGATTGCGGCACCACTGCCCGCACTCGCGTGCCCACGACATCCCCCGGGGTCTCCGTCCCAAGGATATGTCCTCGCCGTGAAGAGAGATCGCCGAGGACGTCGCCAAGTGATTCTTCAGGTGTGACGATTTCGACTTCGTCCAGTGGCTCGAGCAACACCGGCTTGCACTTCGGCGCAACAGACTTGA
>JBDTXZ010000663.1:0-2976 GCA_040005935.1 bacterium
GCTTCATCGACATCCAGGCGGGTGGCAACTACGTCTCCGGCGACGGACGCGACGTCAGCAAGGTCACGCAGGGCATCACCACCGAAATCTTCGGTGAGGCCTACACCGGCGCGCCGATCAGTGAGCTGTCGATGGAGAAGACCGGCGCTCCGAATCCGAACGCATTGCGATTCATGGGTGCGCATGGCTTTGACGCATGGCTTCGCGCCATGGAGTCGCACGGCATCTCTCCGAACGTCGGCTCGTTCGTCGGCGCGAGCACGCTGCGCACGTATGGCATGGGCATGCGCATGGGTGCCGCATCCGAATCGGCGATGGATGCGATGCGCATGGCGATGCGCTACGCCATGGAGGACGGCGCCTTTGGCCTCGGCACGGCGCTCATCTATCCGCCAGGCAACTACGCGAGCACCGAAGAGCTCATCGAGATCGCCAAGGTGATGGCGCCGTACGGTGGGATCTACATCACGCACATGCGCTCCGAGGCGGATCAGGTACTGGAAGGCATGGACGAGGCGCTGCGCATCGGTCGTGAGGGCGGCGTGCCGGTGGAGATCTATCATCTCAAGGCCGCCGGCATCGCGAACTGGAAGAAGGAAACGGCCATGATCGCCAAGATCGATTCCGCGCGCGCGGCCGGCTTCGATGTGCAGGCGACGATGTACCCGTACACAGCGGGCGGCACCGGCCTCGCGGCATGCCTGCCTCCCTTTGTATCCGAGAATGGAAAGCTGTTCGCGAACATCGCGGACGCCGCGTCGCGCGCGCGGATCCGTGCGGAGGTCGCGAAGCCGACGAGCTACTGGGAAAGCCTGTGCGAGCAGTCCACGCCGCAGGGCGTCCTCGTGACTGCCCTGCGCAACCCCGCCAACCAGAAATGGAGCGGGCATCGCCTCGCCGAGATCTCCGCGGCCATGGGGAAGGATTGGCTCGATACGGTGATGGACCTGCTCGTTGCCGAGCAGCGCGACATCGGGACGATCTACTTCCTGATGAACGAGGACAACGTCAAGCTCCAGTTGAAGCAGCCGTGGATGATCATCGGCACGGACGCTGGCGGCTCCGACCCCGACAGCACGTCGTCGCTCGTGCACCCGCGCTCCTACGGCACGTACCCGCGCATCCTCGGCAAGTACGTGCGCGACGAGAAAGTGATTTCCCTCGAAGACGCGATTCGCAAGATGACGGGCGCTGTCGCGGAGCGGTTGTTGATCGCGGATCGCGGATTGTTGCGGCCGGGAATGTTCGCGGACGTCGTGGTGTTCGACCCCGACCGGATCCAGGAAAACTCCACCTATGAAAAGCCACTGCAACTCTCCACGGGGATGCGTGTGGTGCTCGTCAACGGCATTGAAATCGTGCGCGACGGCCGTCACACAGGAGCGAAGCCCGGGCGTATTGTCCGCGGCTCTGCGTGGCGTCCGGCTGGTTCTTGATCACCTACGAGGAGCTCGGAATGCAAAGTCGACCAGTGCAGCACCTCTTGAACAGGGTAATTGTCGTACTCTGCGCAGCCATGTGGGCGCTCGTCTCGATGCCCGCGCACGCGCAAACCACACCTACCGGCGTGATCACCGGCGTAGTGACGGACGCCAGAAGCAGACAACCCGTCGCCGGCGCATCGGTGACGATCGCGGGCACGCGCTTCGGTGCGCAGACAGGGACGGACGGACGCTTCCGAATTGCGGGCGTGCCGAGCGGAAGCCTTGCCGTATCAGCGAGGCGGATCGGCTATGCAACGCTTCGCCACGTCATTGTGCTCGGCGCTGAACAGGCGACAGTCAACTTCGAGTTGGAGCAGGCGGCCGCGGCGCTCGACGAGGTGGTCGTGACCGGCACGATCGGTGGCGAGTTGCGCCGCTCGATCGGAAATACTGTCGCAACGATCGATGCGAGCGACGCAATATCCAAGTCATCGGCGCAGAGTCTGAGCACACTCATTGGTGCCCGCGCGCCAGGAGTGATCATCGCGCCGAGCACCGGTCGTCTTGGCGCCGGCCCATCCGTGCAGGTGCGCGGTCGGAGCAGCATCGGGCTGGACAACTCACCACTTCTGTATGTCGATGGCGTTCGGGTGAACAACGCCACGAGCGCAGGCCCGGTCGGAGCGGCGAACAGGTTGGGTGGCCAGGCGTCGAACGTCAGTGGGCGGCTCAACGACATTCCCCCCGAAGACATCGAGAGCATAGAGATCATCAAGGGGCCAGCTGCGGCGACGATCTACGGCACCGAGGCGGCAAACGGCGTGATCCAGATCATTACCAAGAAGGGATTGGCCGGGAATCACCCGCAGACATCCCTGCTTGTGGAAGGTGGCTTGATCTCCTTTCTTGACGCTGCGGGCCGCGTTCCCACGAACTATGCGAAGCTCCCCAGCGGGGCAATTGTCACGTGGAATGGCATTGAAAGCGAAGCGGCTCGTGGCACGCCAGTCTACAAGACTGGACAGACCCGGAAGTACGATGCATCGCTCTCCGGCGGTCGCGAGGCAGTGACATATTTCGTCGGAACGAGTTACCAGAACGATCTCGGTGTCGAGCCGAACAATACCTATCGGCAGGCAACACTCCGGGCGAACCTGAACCTCCAGCCGTCGCCGACGGTGGATGTCGCCACGAACCTGGCGTTCACCTCGCTGTCGGCTCATCTCGGTGCGGACGTAGGTTCATCAGCGTTGCTCGGAGCGGAGTTAGGCCACATAAATTCCCCGGTGGCTGGCGCCATACCGCTTGATCGCGGGTTCTATCCCTATTCGCCCGACCTGTCGCAGACCCTGTACGACAATGCGCAGGGCGTTCGGCGATTTACCGGTAGTGTGGCACTCACGAATCGCCCCACCAGCTGGTTTACGCATCACGTGATCGTCGGCCTGGACGAGACCGGCGACGACAGCCGTGGCATCGAGCACTTCTCGGCTGATCCGGCGTACGTGGGACAGATTGGCGCCCTCTCGGCCTCCGGTTCCATTGGCCAGAC
>JBDTXZ010000664.1:0-2975 GCA_040005935.1 bacterium
GATCTGTTTCGGTCACGGGATCATTCGCGCTGTGCGCGGAGCCTCGCGGACAGTGGAACCGTGGCCGAGGATCCGCGGATGCACGCGGATAGCTCCCCCTGTTCCCACAGTGATCTACGGTGCGCTCGACACAACGAGCCAATCGATTCGCGCTCGATCCCGAAGCGGCATCGCGTTTCTAGCGCAGGAAGCTCACCAGCTCCGCGTTCACTTCCGCCGCATGCGTCCATAGCATCCCGTGCGGAGCACCAGGCACCACCACGTACTTCGCGTTCTTGACCAACTGTCCAGTGCGCGCACCAGACGCGTTGATCGGAAGGATGCGATCCGCATCACCATGCATCACCAGCGTCGGCACATCGATGCGCTCGAGATCCTTGCGGAAGTCCGTATACCACGTTTTCACGCACTCGAACGTCGCCGTCGCTGAACTGCCCACGGCCACGTTCCAGCTGTTGTGCAGCGCATGCTTGCTCAGGCGATTGCCGAGCAACACGTCGGTATTGTAGAAGTTGGCGAAGAAGCCGTCGAAAAATCCGTAACGGTCCGCGAGAATCGCGCTCTCGATTCCCGTGAAGACCTCGAGGTCCACGCCCTCCGGATTGTCCCCGGCCTTGAGCAAGTATGGCGGAACGCCTGAGATGATACCGGCCTTGCGCACGCCCGCCGATCCAAACGTGCCGAAGTAGCGCGCCACCTCGCCGCCGCCCATCGAAAAACCCACAAGCGCAACGTCATCCAGCTCGAGCGCTGTGACGACCGCGCGCAAATCATTGGCAAACGTGTCGTAGTCATATCCAACTGTAGGTTGGCTGGACTTCCCAAACCCTCGGCGATCATAGGTGATGACTCGCTGCCCGCCGGCCAGCAGTGCGGCCGTCTGTTTCTCCCACGACGCGCCGTTCAGCGGATAGCCGTGAATGAGGACGACAGGCTTCCCGGAGCCGTGATCCTCATAGTACAGGTTGATGTCAGTGGAGTTCTCACGTCCAACAGTGATGGTTCCGTTGGTCGTGGTTGCAGTGTTGCGCTGGCTCGTCATGGCGTACTCGCGGCTGGAAGTTGGCCGAGTACGACGCGGTTTCTGTGCCCACGCGTGCAGGCTTCAATGGTCACCGTGATCCGACATCAACATCGCGACGTGCGCAACGATCCGGCGCTTGCCCTCTTCCGAGCGTGCACTGGCGACATACGCGGCATAGATCGCGTCCCACTGCACCGCCGCCCGATCGATCGCCCGATCGAAGCGAGCGGCATCCTTCGCGCCCTGCGCGGCCCCGAGCTCGGGGATCAACGCGCGAATTGAATCCCGTCGCGGCACGACCACGGCGCGAACATCCGGGCGAATCGCAAGATTGGGAAACAGCGACGTTGAATCGGCGACCTCCGCGAGCGCCAACGTCGCGCGCCGAATGCGCGTCGCGTACGCCGCATCACGCATTCGAACGGAATCTGGCGCTGCGAGGCCAAGCGCCCAGAAAGGCAGGTTGGGATTGGTTCCGGCAAACGGCCCATCCGGCGACGGCACAAACCACACATGCAGCATCACCAGCGTTTGTCCCGGCGGCGCCAGCTGCGCGTGCTCGTGCCAGGACGGAGCGCCATCGAACAGCGACGGGCGCGCGGAATCAGTCACGGGCGCGTAAAACGCGTACGCCGCCCCAACGAGCGAATCCCGACCATTGATCCTGCTGAACATCAGGTTGCTGGGCGCCGAGAGGTCGAGCTGCCTGTCGCGCGTCATGCGCGGCCGGTTCACCCAGTGAACACCCATCGTCGGAATCCAGCCGAACACCGGCAGGAAGCCCGCTGTCCTCGCGGCGTCAGTTGTCCCCAGCGGTCGAATCGATTTTTCGACGTTCGCAATTTCGTGCTGCGCCGTGGCGGATACGGCCACAGCCCCGTGGTCCATGCCAGCCATACCATCGTGCTTATGCGCATCCTGCGCGAAACCGGGCGCGGCGACGACGAACAGCGCGACGAGAATTCTGGAGTAGTTCACTGCTACCTCGAAAGACGATGACTGTTGGCATTGAGGGCGAACGCCTCAGCCTACTGTAGACGCGTACCACAGGCCCAAGGTTAACGCCAAACCTGCCGAGTCCGCACGTGTTGTCTTTCGTCGTCACTGCGGGTAAATCGATGAACGCCGGGCGACATCATCACCGTTTTCCTCGAAGCCGCTTGCAGACTCCGCCAGACACTCCCCGACTTCGCCTGCGTGCACAGCACGTCGTCAATCCCGCCACTTCCACGCCCGAGGCCATCGTCACCCACCTCGGTGCCGTGCAAGCGCAGGATTACCCCGGCGCGCTCTGGTCCATTGCGCTGCGCCTCCCCCACGCCAAACGCGTCGACGTCGAATCCGCCATCCAGGATCGAGCGATTGTCCGTACCTGGCCCATGCGCGGCACGTTGCACTTCGTTCCCGCCAGCGATGCACGCTGGATGCTCGAGTTGATGACGCCCAGAGTCATCAAGGGCGCAGCAGGACGACATCGCCAGCTGGAGCTCGACGACGTGGCGTTTCGGCGCAGCCGCACCCTGGTCGCAAAGGCGCTGAAGAAAGAGCCAATCCTCACGCGCGCAGAAGTCTTCGCTGTCCTCAATGCGGGCGGAGTGTCGACCGAGGGCCAACGCGGCATTCACATCCTCCAGCGACTCTGTATGGAATGCATGCTCTGTCAGGGCCCACACGCGGAGAAGCAGCCGGCGTTCGTTCTATTCGACGAATGGATTCGCACGTCGCGCGTGCTCGATCGCGACGACGCGCTGCGCACGCTGGCCGAACGGTTCTTCGTCAGCCATGGCCCGGCAACCATTCGCGATTTCGTGTGGTGGACCGGGCTCAAGGTGTCCGATGCGAAAATCGCGCTGCATTTGGCCCAGTCGTCGCTCGAATGCGTCAAGACGAATGACGCGGAGTTCTGGATGGCCAACTTGCGCACGAACGCAGACACCACCGAACAGCGCGC
>JBDTXZ010000665.1:0-2973 GCA_040005935.1 bacterium
CTGTTCAATTTCGCCTTCGGCGTTACCGGTGGCTTCGCCGGGGTCCGGCTGATGAACCGGCTCGGGTCACGCGGGCTGGCGATGTCCGGGTTCGCGGTGTGCCTGGCGGCACTGCTCCTGCTGGGCCTACTCGGCACTCCCAACGGAGCCGTCGGGGGGCTCATCGTCGGCGCGTTGCTGGGCATCTTCGTCTTCTTCCACAGCTACGGTCCGGGCGCTCAGGGCATGACGATGGCCACGCTTTCCTATCCGACGCACCTGCGGGGAACGGGCGCCGGCTTCGGCCAGGCGGTGCTACGGATCGGCTCGACGATCTCACTGCTGCTCTTCCCCATCTTCGCCGCGAATCTCGGCACCGGAGTGTTCTACGTCGTCGCCATCGCTCCCACGGTGGGGTTGATCACGCTGCTGCTGATCAAATGGGAACCGATCGGTTACGACGTGGACGTGCTGGACGACGACGACGACGACGGTCGCCGCGCCACCACCCTGGTCCGGGCCAGCGGCCGATCCCTTCCCGGCACGCCCTGATTCCGCGCCCACAGCACACACAAGGGAGCACCATGCTGATCACCTGTATCGGCGTCGGCAACATGGGCGGCGCGGTCGCCCGACGGCTGGCCGCTGGAGAGTTCGACGTCACGGTTTACGACCCCTCCGCCGAGGCCATGGAACGCTGCGTGGCGGCTGGCGCGGCGGCCGCAGATTCGTTGACCACCGCGGTAGCCAACGCCGAGCTGATCCTGATCAGCCTGCCCACCCCAGAACTGGTTGTCATCCCTAAGAAGACGTCGCGTGATTTCTTGCGCCAGTCGAGCGAATGGGTTGCGACCAGCACACTCTTTCCATCCGAGCTCCAACGAATATCAGAATTCTCGGCGACATATTTCCCGGCGGGCATCTTGAGCGTCGTCAGCTTTGACGACGTGCGATCCCAGATGGTGGGCTCGAGCATGTCGCCGTTGAAGATGAGCATCGCGAGGCGACGTCCGTCCGGCGCCCAGCGAACGTTGCGGACGGCGCGTTTGTCCTTGAAGACGTCTGTGCTCGCGCCGGATTTGGTGTCGATGATCGTGAGGCGCGTCGGTGCGACGCGGAGGTATGTCGGATCGCCGTCGTGTCTGAAGTCGGTGCCGAATACGTCGCGACGAAGCGTCGACGTGGTGGCGACGTAACGTCCGTCGTCGGTGAGGTCTGCCGCCACGAGTGCGATTACGTTGAGCGCATCTTCGGCGACGAAGTTCGTCACGGGAGCGCGCGGTGGCTGCTGCGCGGCGGCGGTGTTGGCGAGGACGAGCGCGAGGGCGGCGAGCGAGGCGGACGAGCGCATGAGCGGCGGAGTCGAGGGGTGAGCCAACGCTTGGAATGTGCGCGGGATTTGGGCGGTCGGCTAGTTTCTCTGTCGTGTCAAGGGCAGCGAAGGGCCGTTTAACGGCGACGGCAACACCACACTGTCATCCCGCACGAGCGACCGCTCGTGTCGGGATCCGCGACGGTAGATCCCGACAAGCGCTACGCGCTTGCGGGATGACAAAACTGATGTCATCCCGCACGAGCGAGTGCAACGAGTGAGTGTCGGGATCTTGTGTGCGTGATTCGACCCAAGCCACGATGTACGGACGGTAGAACCCGACAAGCGCTACGCGCTTGCGGGATGACAAACAAGGAGTCGGACGATCGATGAGAGTTCCATTTAGCGAGTTGCACGACGCCCTCCGCCAGGTACTCGTCGAGCGAGGAATGACGCCTCAGCGCGCCGAGCTAAGCGCGCGGTTGTTCGCTGAGTCGAGTGCGGATGGCGTGCCGTCGCATGGGCTGAACAGGTTTCCGCTGTTCGTGTCGTGCATTGATCGCGGACTTGTGGACGTGAATGCCAAACCAGAGTGCGTCGCGAGTTTTGGAGCGCTCGAGCGATGGAACGCGCGCAGTGGTCCCGGGAATCTCAGCGCGCATCATTGCATGAGTCGCGCGATTGAGCTCGCGCGCGCGAACGGCATTGGCGCAGTGGCGCTCGCGCACACGAATCATTGGATGCGCGGCGGCGCGTTTGGCTGGCAAGCCGCTGACGCTGGTTTTTGCGGCATCTGCTGGACCAACACGCTGCCGAATCTTCCGCCATGGGGATCGACGTCGTCGCGCATCGGCAACAATCCGCTCGTGATCGCGGTGCCGAGGGCGGGTGGTCATGTCGTGCTGGATATGGCGATGTCGCAATTCTCGTATGGCGCGCTGTCGGTAAATCGCATGCGCGGCACGCAACTGCCCGTCGACGGCGGTTATGACGAAGACGGACAGTTGACGCGCGACCCCGCGGCGATCGAAGCGAGTGGACGGCTGCTGCCGATGGGATATTGGAAGGGTTCGGGGTTGTCGATCATGCTGGACATGATTGCGACGTTGCTCTCGGGCGGCCGAGCGACGCATGAGATCACGCGGAGCGTCGCGGACGAGACTGGTCAATCGCAGGTGTTCGTCGCCATCGATCCGTCGATGCATGGGGCAGTGGAGGCGACGTCGTCAGCATTGGACGCGATTGTCGAGGATCTTCACCTCGCGGGCGACGGCGTGCGCTATCCGGGCGAGCGCACCCTCGACACTCGGCGACGGAGCATGGCGGAGGGCGTGGAGGTTGAGTCGTCGATCTGGGAGGAGGCGAAGGCGTTGTTGGGGCGTGGATTGGCTCCAAAATCTTGACTTCGCCCTGCCGTCGGCTACTATTGAAAGACTGGCGCGGGGTGGAGCAGCCTGGTAGCTCGTCGGGCTCATAACCCGAAGGTCGCGGGTTCAAATCCCGCCCCCGCTATGAACGACACAACTGGCCGGTCCGCGAGGGCCGGTCGAGTTGTTTTAGTGAGGAAGGTTTGTGATATTGAGTATTCTTGGGCGGTCGAGGCTGGTGTGCGCGACGCCGGGACGAGGAGTGGGGCAGGGTAGCTCAGCTGGTTAGAGCACGGCACTCATAATGCCGGGGTC
>JBDTXZ010000666.1:0-2970 GCA_040005935.1 bacterium
TGATAGCATTGAGATGCGGATGCTTGGGCGTGGCGACAATTTCGTCCGGCGTCATACGCGTGCGTTGGAGAGCGGAAGCGAGCGCTCGGCGACGTAGCGTTCCGTGACGGTCTCCCACTCATCGCGCGCCGTGAGCAGGAGTTCCGCGAATTCACGAATTGCGCCTGCGCCGCCGGATTTTGTGAGGTGTGTGGCGCATGCTGTCTTCACTTCTGGAACCGCGTTCGCGACGGCAACGGGAAGTCCGACAAGACGCAAAACGGCCATGTCCGGAAAATCGTCGCCGATGAATGCGGCCTCAGACGGTGCAATGCCGTGTCGGTCGAGCATGGCCAGAAACGCGGGCAGCTTTTGCGCGTTGGCATCCTGTGCGAGATCGTCGATGCCCAATTCTGCCGCGCGAAGACGCACACTCTCCGATACGCGACCGGTGATGATCGCCACGCGAATGCCCGCCTTCTGCATCAGGTAGATGCCCAAGCCGTCTTGAATGTCATAGCGCTTGAACTCGAGCGGTCGTCCGTCAACCGCGCCGAGATAGATGCCGCCGTCCGTGAGCACACCGTCGACGTCCAGCACCACGAGCCGAATGGACTTGGCGAGCGCAGAATCGATCATCCCCGGGCGCATCTCCATACGTCGACGGCGCGACGAATCAAGGCGTCGAGCTGATCGAGCGGCATCATGTTCGGGCCGTCGCTTGGCGCGTGCGCAGGATCTGGGTGCGTCTCCATGAAGAGGCCGTCCACGCCAACGGCGCATGCCGCCATGGTGAGCGACGGAATGAATTCGCGTGCACCACCACTCGTCCCTCCCTCACCGCGACCCGGTTGCTGTACGCTATGAGTCGCGTCGAAAATCACTGGTGCGTTGCACGCGGCGCGCATGCGCGGGGCGGCGCGAAAATCCACGACGAGATCGCCGTAACCGAAGAACGTGCCACGCTCCGTTGCGGCCACCTCCGCAACGCCCGCATGCCCGGCGTCGCGATGTCCCTCGCGCACCTTGTCGACCGCGCCGCGCATTGCTTCAGGGTGCATCCATTGTCCCTTCTTCACGTTGACCGCCTTGCCCGTGGCGCCCGCAGCGATGAGCAGGTCAGTCTGCCGAGACAGGAATGCCGGAATCTGCAAAACATCGGCGACCTGGCCAGCTGCCTCGCACTGTTCGGGCAAGTGCACATCTGTAAGAATGGGCAACCCGGTCGCGCGACGGACGCGATCGAGCGCGGCTAAACCTTCGTCGAGCCCTGGGCCGCGAAAGGCGCCTGCGTTAGACCGATTTGCCTTATCGAAGCTTGCCTTGAAAATGATGCCGCCTGGGACGTGCTCCGCCAACTTCGCGAGATGCTCGCCTACACGCATATTGAGCGCGTCATCCTCGAGCACGCACGGCCCCGCAATGAGGAACAACGCATCACGCTTGAGGTGCACTGCGGTCATGAATGGGCCGGCGTGGTGATCGATGTGTCCGCGGGCACCGTTCCCTTGCGACGTTTTGCCCCAGCAGCGGCGGCGATGAAGCCGGCAAACAGGGGATGCGGTCGCGTTGGCCGCGACTGCAACTCGGGATGAAACTGGCAGCCGATAAACCATGGATGCGCCGGAAATTCGATGATCTCGACCAGCTGCCCGTCCGGAGACAACCCGCTGAGCCGAAGGCCGTGCTCCACGAACATTTCGCGGTACTGGTTCGCAACCTCATACCGATGGCGATGCCGTTCGCTCACTTCGGCGACGCCGTACACTTCGGCTGCGCGTGAGCCGCGCGCCAGGCGGCACGGGTACGCGCCGAGGCGCATGGTGCCACCCATGTCTGTAACGTGCTGCTGGGATTCCATCAGTGCAATGACGGCGTTGTCGCACTCGGGCGCGAACTCGGACGAGTGGCTGTCGTCGAGGCCGCACACATTGCGTGCGAATTCGATGATCGCGGTCTGCATGCCGAGACAGATGCCGAAGAACGGTACGGAGTACTCGCGTGCCGCACGGATTGCCTCGACCATGCCGTCTACACCCCGTACGCCAAAGCCACCGGGCACGAGCAAGGCGTCGTGCTCGTCAAGAATCTGTCGCGCCGTAGTTGCATCGACGAAGCTGTCGCTGGACACCCACGAGATGTCGACGCCCACGTCGTTCGCGATGCCGCCGTGAATGAGCGACTCCTGCACACTCTTGTAGCTGTCGACGAAGTCGGTGTACTTGCCGACGACCGCCACACGCACGCGTTCGTGCGGCGCGACGATGGTCTGCACCATCTTGCGCCATGGCCCAAGATCGGGCGCTGGGCGCTCGATGCCGAACTTCTGCAGCACCTTCTCGTCGAATCCCTGCTCCTTGAACTTGAGCGGAATCTGGTAAATCGACTTTACGTCTGGCGACTCGATCACCGCGCCGAATTCGACGTTACAAAACAGTGCGATCTTGCGCTTGATCTCGTCCGACAGCGGACGCTCGGTGCGCACGATGAGGATGTCGGGCTGAATTCCGAGCTGCATCAGTTCGCGAACAGAGTGCTGCGTCGGCTTCGTCTTGAGCTCGCCCGCAGCAGCGATGTAGGGGATGAGCGTGAGATGCACGAAGATCGCGTTTTCGCGGCCGACGTCATGCCGGAATTGACGAATGGCCTCCAGGAACGGCTGCGACTCGATGTCGCCCACCGTGCCGCCGATCTCGACGATGACGATGTCGTTCTCGGGTGCCACGCGCCGCATGGCACTCTTGATCTCGTCCGTGATGTGCGGGATCACCTGGACCGTGGAGCCGAGATATTCGCCCCGCCGTTCCTTGGTGATGACATTGAGATAGATGCGCCCCGTGGTCACGTTGTTTGCCTGCGACAGCGACCGGTCGATGAAGCGCTCGTAGTGGCCGAGATCCATGTCGGTTTCGGCGCCGTCGTCGGTGACGAAGACTTCGCCGTGCTGGAACGGCGACATCGTGCCGGGATCGACGTTGAGGTACGGGTCGA
>JBDTXZ010000667.1:0-2968 GCA_040005935.1 bacterium
TCTCGCCCGGCTCGATGTCGCGCTCGTACGTGGCGCCGACGATGTCGAGCGCGCACGTCTCCGACGCGAATACCGGGGCGCCATTCAGGCGTCCCAAAACCAACGGCCGCCAGCCACGCGGGTCACGTGCCGCAAGCAGCGTGTCGCCCAATGCCATGACGATGCTGTAGGCGCCTTGGACTTCGCGCAGCGCATCAGCGAGGCGTCCTTCTGGCGAGTCGGAGAGTGAGCGAGCGAGGCGATGGACGATTACCTCCGAGTCCATTGACGACGAAAAGATGGAGCCCAACTCCTCCAGGTCGACGCGAAGCTCACCGGCGTTGGTGATGTTGCCGTTGTGCGCCAGCGCGATGTGTCCCCCGCGAGAGCTCACCAGCACCGGCTGCGCATTCTCGATGGACGACGAGCCCTGCGTGCTGTAGCGCGTGTGGCCAATGGCGAGTGTGCCGTGCAACGCTTCGAGTTGCGGCAGAGGCATGTCCGATACGAGACCCATGCTCCTGACCCCGCGAGCCGCGCCGCCATCAACCGCGACGATTCCCGACGACTCCTGACCACGATGCTGAAGCGCAAACAGTCCCAACTTCGTGAGGGCGACGGCGTCGGGATGACCTCGTACTCCAAAGATACCGCACATTGTTCAGACCACCGAGTCGGAGGCGAGCGCAACATCCTGCGCAGAAGCGCTGCGCTGCATGATTCGCGGAATTGCTTCGTGATAGCTGTCGGCGAGTTGACCCACGTGAGCGCTGAGTCGCCGATCGCCAATCGTGATGACGAGCGCACCCGTTCCAACACGAACCGTTCCAATGACAGCCGCTGGAACGCCGTGCCGCTTCGCTGTTGCAAGCACTGCGACTGGATCTGGGGTGCTGACGACAACGCGTGCCTGCGCCTCGCCAAAGAGCAGCGCTCGGAGCGGAAGCGCCGCCCACGAAGACAGGTTGACGTCGGCGCCCGTCATGCGCGCGCGATCCATCATGACACACTCCGCGAGCGCGACAGCAAGTCCGCCGTCAGCGGTATCGTGCGCGGAGCGAATGACGCCTTCGCCAATCGCCTCGAGCAACGCGTCGATCAGCGCACGCTCCGCGGCAAGGTCACAGCGTGGGGGTGCGCCAGCAACAACGTTGTGAATGCGCTGCAGATATTCACTTCCGCCAATTTCGTCAGTGTTGTCGCCGAGCAACACGATCGAATCGCCGTCACCATCGGGCGAGAATGCGGACCGCGTAATGTGTGCAAGCGACTCGACCAGTCCCACCATGCCGACGACCGGCGTTGGATACACCGCGCCGGATGGATTCTCGTTGTACAGTGAGACGTTGCCGCCGGTAACGGGCGTGCCAAGTGCGAGACACGCTTCGCCCATTCCGGCGACTGCCTCCTTCAGCTGGAAGTACACTTCCGGCCGTTTCGGATTGCCGAAGTTGAGGTTGTTCGTAATCGCCATTGGACGGCCGCCGGCGCACGCGACATTGCGCGCCGCCTCCGCCACAGCGATACGCGCGCCCTCACGCGGATCGAGATACGCGTAGCGCCCGTTGCAATCAGTCTTCAGCGCAATCGCCTTATCGGTTCCGCGAATGCGCACGACCGCCGCATCTCCGCCGGGGCCCACCACCGTTCCAGTGCGCACCGTGTGGTCGTACTGCTGATACACCCACCGCTTGCTCGCGATGGTCGGTGAGCGGAGTAGCTCCTCCAAAGTCCAGAGTGGATCAGCTTCCTCAGGACGTTCAGCGATGCTGTGCACATTCTCGGCGCGGCGCCGGCGTATGTCGTCGCTCTCGCGCGCCTCAGGCTCGTACATCGGGCAATCCGTCACGAGGCGAATTCCAGGAAATTCAGCCACGACACGATCGCCTTCCGTCACGCGGTAAACCGGTTCAGCGATGACTTCGCCAATGACCGCCGCGGTAAGATCCCACTTCTCGAGGATCGCGCGCACGTCCTCTTCATGTCCAACCTTGGCAACAACGAGCATCCGCTCCTGCGACTCGCTCAGCAACAACTCGTAGGGTGTCATGCCTTCTTCGCGCGCGGGAACTTTGAGCGTGTCGATCACGACGCCGACGTCCCCGCGGGCTGCCATTTCTGCAGATGACGAAACGAGCCCTGCGGCGCCCATATCCTGAATAGCGACAATGTGGCCACTGTGAATCAGCTCGAGGCTCGCCTCGAGCAAGAGCTTTTCCGTAAACGGGTCGCCAACCTGCACGCGCGGACGCTTGGCTTCACTTGCTTCGGAAAGATCCTCTGACGCGAACGAGGCACCATGAATACCATCACGACCTGTTCGAGCGCCAACCGCGATGATCGGATTGCCCACTCCCTGGGCTACGGCGAGCATCAACTCCTCTTCCTTGAGGAGTCCAACGCACATCGCGTTGACCAGTGGATTCCCTTCATACGCCGGATCGAACACGACCTCGCCGGCAACAGTCGGAATGCCGACGCAATTGCCGTAATCGCCAATGCCCTTCACGCATCCTGCAAACAGATACCTGACTCGCGCCGAGTCGAGCGAACCGAAACGCAGCGAATTCAGGAGCGCGATGGGCCGAGCGCCCATCGTGAACACGTCGCGCAGGATGCCACCAACTCCCGTGGCTGCGCCTTGATACGGCTCAACTGCTGACGGATGATTGTGCGATTCGATCTTGAACGCGACGGCGAGCCCATCACCAATCGCGATGACACCAGCGTTTTCGCCGGGGCCCTGCAGGACGTATGGCGCCTGCGTCGGCAGTGTCTTGAGCAGCGGGCGCGAGTGCTTGTAAGAGCAGTGCTCGCTCCACAGCGCACTCACAATGCCGAGCTCCGTAAAGGTGGGCGTACGGCCGAGCATGGCGACGAGGCGATCGAATTCGTCGGTGGTGAGCCCGTGCTCGGCAACGAGCGCGGAGGTAATGGCCGGGTCGCCGGGTCGGGCAGTAACAGTCACGGAGTCTTGGGAACGGGCTTG
>JBDTXZ010000668.1:0-2963 GCA_040005935.1 bacterium
TTACCGCACGACGGTAGAGCATCCCATTTGCGCGGGCCCCACGGTTAGCTTTCAGTCTCAACCGATCCTTTCAGGGCGCGCATGGATCAACTTTCGCTCGACGTGGTCGCCACACGCGGTTCGCTCGTCGAATCGCTTCATCGGGTGCACGTCGCCGTTGTGAACGCGTCGGGCGACCTGATTGGCGTGGCGCACAATCCGTCCCTCGTCACGCATTGGCGGTCGTGCGCGAAGCCGTTCCAGATCATGCCGCTGCTCGAGCAGCGCGGGTTCGATGCGATCGGATGGGGCGACGACCAACTTGCGCTCGCATGCGGGTCTCACGGTGGGGAGCCCGAGCACGTCGCGATTGCCCAGGCCATGCTTGCTTCAATCGGTATGGAAGAAGGGGATCTCGCGTGTGGGCCACATGACCCACTCGCGGCACGCGGACTCAAGATTCTTCGTGAGAGCGGCGAAAGGCCAACGCGGCTCCACAACAATTGTTCTGGCAAGCACGCCGCCATGCTCGCGCGTGCGCACACCGCAGGATGGCCGAATGTCGGTTACGAACGCGCGGAGCATCCGGTACAGCAGGAGTGTTTCGCTACCGTAGCCAAGTGGTCAGGACTCGACGCAGCGTCCATCGGCCGCGCAATTGACGGATGCGGCGTCGTGGTCTTCGCGCTTCCTCTCGAACCGATGGCGAGGGCCTACGCCCGCCTCGCCGACAGTGCGCGCCGTTCGCACGAGATTCCGTCGCGCATCATCCACGCGATGCAGACGCGTCCGTTCCTCGTCGGCGGTAGCGACCGTTTCGATTCCGCGATCATCGAGGCAACGGAAGGCCGCGTCATCCCCAAAATCGGCGCCGAGGGTGTGCATTCCCTCGCCATCGTCGACGAAGGCATCGGAATCGCCCTCAAGGTGGAATGTGGCGCACAGCGTGCGCAATTCCCCGCAGTGATCGCCGTCCTGCAGCATTATGGCGCGCTTCCTCGCGATCTCCCCCCGCGGCTCGCCGAGTTTTCGTACAAGCAGCTCCGGAACACACGTGGCGAAGTCGTGGGCGATGTCCGCCTCATGGTGCAGTAAGCGACCCAAGAATCGAAACGATCGACCAGCCCTCGATTCCGTTGTTGCGCCTGTCCGCCATGATCGCGAAAGTCACCGAAGCACAGGTCCGCAAGAGCTTCGCCTCGGCACCGGACGCAGCTCCTGCGGCGTGGGTCGACGCGAATGGCGACGAGCGGCACCGATCCCCGCGCCAGCTTGGGACGAAATGGTCGACGCGACGCACGCCAAGGAATGGCGTGAACGGGACGAGTCGACCTGCGCCGCTGCGTATGGCGTGATATACGAAAAGCGCCGGGAGAAGTACGCCGCTCCATCCGGCGCTCGACGAATGCATGGTTGTCGAGGGCTACGGCAAGATCCTGGGCCGGCCGGTTTGGACTTGCCGCGTCGCGAATTGTGCATCGTCGCCGCGTGCGTCATCACAGGGCAGGATCGGCCGCTTCACTCGCACTTGCAGGGCGCCTTGAACGTTGGCGTCGCGCCGCACGCGCTTGCTGCCGCGGTCGATACGCTGCTACCAATCCTGGGCGACGACCGGACGAACTCGGTCCGGCTCCTGCTCGCACGGGTGGTCGGCAAGTAGCTTGCAGGTGCGCGTTTTTGACGCGCGCTGCGGTAAAGCGATCACGCTTCCGCCGCATGTAGCCCTTACCTTCGCCAGATCATCAGGATGTTCATTGATCGCGTCATCGTCCGAGTCACTGCCGGGTCCGGCGGTTCGGGCATCGCCAGCTTCCGCCGTGAAAAGTTCGCTCCGTTGGGCGGCCCGGATGGAGGCGACGGAGGCAAGGGAGGAAATGTCATACTGCGCGCCGACAGCAACCTGGCCACTCTGCTCGACTACAGCTACCGCGACCAGTGGGAAGCGGAGCGCGGGCTGCACGGCAGCGGTTCCAACATGACTGGACATTCCGGAGCGGACATCACGCTTCC
Organism: bacterium; assembly: GCA_040005935.1. Classification (GTDB taxonomy): domain Bacteria; phylum Gemmatimonadota; class Gemmatimonadetes; order Gemmatimonadales; family Gemmatimonadaceae; genus AG11. Next base: position 1,990 of record JBDTXZ010000668.1, read on the forward strand.
TGTTCCGCCGGGCACAGTCGTCCGCAATCACGACACCGGCGACATCATCGGTGAAGTGCTCGAGGACGGCGACACGATGATCCTCGCCAAGGGGGGGCGCGGAGGCAAAGGGAATAGCTGGTTTGCCACGTCTGTGCATCGGAGCCCGCGCGAATGGCAGCCCGGCGAAGACGGTGAAGCGTTCACCCTTGAGCTCGAACTCAAGCTCATTGCCGACATCGGCTTGGTTGGCCAGCCGAATGCCGGGAAGTCGACACTGCTCTCCGTCATCAGCGCTGCTACACCTAAAATCGGTGATTACCCGTTCACCACGCTCGCGCCAAACCTCGGCGTTGTGCAGATGAGTGACAGCCGCACGTTCGTTGTGGCGGACATTCCGGGTATCATCGAGGGTGCACACGAGGGGAAGGGCCTTGGGCTCCAATTCCTGCGCCATATCGAGCGCACGCGCCTGCTCGCCTTTCTCATTCCAATCGACTCGCTCGATTGGCAGGCAGAGTACGATCAGCTTCGCAACGAGGTCGCTCAGTACTCCGCGGAGCTTGCGGATAAGCCGCATTGCGTCGTGTTCACGAAAATGGACCTCCTCGGCGAGGATGACCCGGCGCCAATCGATGCAGATCAGGCGTTCGGCGTGTACGCCATCTCCGCTGCTGGACGCACGGGTCTCGAGGAAATCAAACTGGCGTGGTGGCGTCGGCTGCTCGAGATGCGCAAGGCATCCCTGCAGCCGATACGGGACGTGGTGCTGCCCTGAGTCCATCCAGCCCCCCTACGATCGCCATCCGGAAAACGGACTCGCGCTATCCCAATGGGCTGTTGGATCTGCCGCATCCACCGGATCCGTTGTGGGCGCGAGGGGACATCGGCATCCTCGCACGACCATGCGTCGCCATCGTGGGCACTCGACGGGCCACAGCGTACGCTGAGCGTGTTACGCGGGAACTCGCGCACACCATGGCTCGCGCGGGTGC
>JBDTXZ010000669.1:0-2961 GCA_040005935.1 bacterium
CGCCGCCGAAATATCCGCCGTAAACGACGCACCCTGCGACTTCAACACCTCGTACACTCGGCGACCATTCTCACTCAGCGCCTCGAAATCCGACGGCGTACCAAGCCAGAGACGACCGGTTCCGCGCTCGAAAAACCGAATGCGCGAAACCTTCACGACACCGGAACCCGTGTCGGCGCGCGGATCCGCGGCCCACACCAGCGCACCAGCCGCAGCCAATCGGCCAAGTGAATCGGCGTCGTACTGTTCCACCCGCGACGGCAGATAGTCTCGCTCCCACCCATCCGCCGGCCGCGCCAATCCATACATCTGCGCGAGAGCCATCGCCGTGGCATCGTTGCCAGTGAGCCGACTGTCCGGCGTGAGATGCTGCCAGCGCTGCAGATATCGCTGGAACCGATCGAGCGACACCGCCTCGATCTGCTTGCGCGCCTGCGCCAGTTCGCGGCGCCGAGCTTGCTCGAGCAAACGGCGAGACGTCCATCGCGTAACGCTTCGGTCGCCGCCAAAGACTCCGCGCACGAGAACAGCTTTTCGTTCCCATTCCTCCAGGCGACGTACGACGAAGCGCTCGTCGAAATCGTAGCGCGCCCGAACGTCCGCAACGGACACCGGTCCGGCGAGCGATATCCAACGCGCCATGACCTCACGGCGGGCCGCACGATCCGTGAGCACAGCATCACGAAGCACGGCCGGCACCGCGTCCACCGCCGAGCGAGACACCAGCTCTGCGCCCGCGCGCACGGTGGCCATAACATCCGCGCCGAATGCTGCCACGTAGCGTGCATACGAATCCACGAGGATGAAGCGACGCTCGATGTCACCGGCAACGGGAAGCCCGATCTCGAGCAGCCGGCCACTCTCCAACAGCGTCGCCAGCGGGTTCCCACGACGCCACTCCGCCGCCGGCGCCACGCGCGCGTCGAGCTCCGCACGCGTGACATCGCCCGCACGATCCACGAGCAGCGCCAACTCATCCGCGTCCCTCGCCTGACGACCCACCGCCGTTCCTCGGCGACGCGCCAACAAATCCTCCAACGCCGCAAGCGTTGTGTCGTCTGCACCTTCGCCGCCCATCAACTCGTCGAGCAACGCGCGATCCAGCGAGAGCAATGCAGCGCGCTGCTCCGCACGCGGCGTGTCGTCGTCGTACAGGTGGTCGATCACGAACCCGAACTGCAGCGAGGACGCAAACGGCGACGGTATCTGTGTCTCGACCGTTCGAATCGTGATCGCGCCCGACGCGATGCGGGATAGCACGTCTTTCAAGCCGGCCATATCGAACGCATCTTGCAGCACATCGCGATACGTCTCGACAACAATCGGGAAGGATGGATACTCGGCAACAGCCTGCAGTAGATCGGCCGCCTTGAGACGCTGAAGCCACAGCGGCATGCGTCGGCGAGTATTTCCTCGTGGCAACAACAGCGCGCGCGCGGCGTTCATGCGAAAGCGCGCACCGAACAGCGACGATGTGCCGACCTCCTCGAGCACGAGACGCTCCGCCTCTTCGCCGGACAATGCGCGCAGCGCGTCGAACGGCGGTGATGCGCCGAGATCAGGCAGGCGAAGCATCACGCCATCGTCCGTCGTTTGTACCTGTACGGCGACGCCGAGCCGTTCCCCGACGCGCCTGCCGAGTGCCATGCCCCATGGTGCGTTGACGCGTCCGCCGAATGGTGCGTGCAGGACCATGCGCACAGAGCCGACTTCGTCGCGGAAATGCTCGAGCACCAGGTGTGTGTCGTCCGGCACGATTTCCGTGATCGCGCTTTGCGCTTGCACGTACTCGACAAGGGAACGCGTCGTTGGTTCATCGGCGCTGTAGTGCGCTTGAATGGCCTGGAGATCCTCGAGCGTCCTCGCTTGGTCGAGCGTGCGGCGCAGCGCGCCAATCCGCGCGGTGAGGTGACTCGAGCGCGCCATGAACTCGCCGTGCCAGAAGGGCATGCGTGCCGGCGCGCCCGGCGCAGGAATGACGACGACGCGATCGTGCTCGATGCTGCGAATGCGCCACGTGGTGCTGCCGAGTTGAAATGCGTCACCAACTCGAGACTCGTGGACGAACTCTTCGTCGAGCTCGCCGAGTCGTGTCTTATCGGCAAGGTTGACGGTGTAGAGGCCGCGATCGGGGATGGTGCCGCCCGAGATGGTGGCCACCAGGCGAGACGATCGCGCTGGTGTAAGAATGCCCGTGATGCGATCCCACGAGATGCGCGCGTCCAACTCAGCGGCCACATCGCTCGGGTATTTGCCGGCCAACATCGCGAGCGTCTCGTCGAACGCCGCCCTCGTCAACTCGTGATACGGATACGCTCGGCGCACAAAGGCGAATAGATCAGCGCTCGTCCAATCGGGTTCTGAGGCGACGATGGCAACGATGATCTGTGCGAGCACGTCGAGCGCGTTTTGCACGACACGCGTGGGCTCGACGTCGCCGGAGCGCATTGCGTCGAGTATCGCGAGTTGCTCGAGCGCGTCGTCGCGAAACGTTGGAATGAAAACGCCTCGGCTCGTGGCATCGAGCGAGTGGCCGGCGCGGCCCACGCGCTGCAGGGCGGCGGCGACGCGTTTGGGGCTTTGAATGAGGAGCACCAGGTCGACGGACCCGACGTCGATTCCGAGCTCGAGGGAGCTCGTGGTGACCAGGGCGCGAATGTCTCCGGCTTTCAGGCGTTCTTCGAGCATGAGCCTGCGTTCGCGCGACAGCGAACCGTGATACGGCTGCGCGAGTTCTTCCTCGGCGAGCGTGTTGACGCGCGCCGCAATTTTCTCCGACTGGGCGCGATTGTTGACGAAGACGAGTGTCGTGCGTGCACCTCGAATCTGCGCGAGCACCAGGGGCGCGACGGAGGTCCAGATCGTTCCGTCGATTTTTCCGAGATCGTCGACGGGTGAGACGACGCGCGTCTCCATGCGCTTGACAAGGCCGCAATCGACGATGGTGACTGGCCGAAAGCG
>JBDTXZ010000670.1:0-2959 GCA_040005935.1 bacterium
TTCCGCGCGCATGGGCGATTCGTCGAGTCGCTTGGCGGGCGATACATCACGGCGGAAGATGTCGGCACGAGCACGGCGGACATGGACTTCGTGCACATGGAGACGAAGAATGTCTCCGGACTTGCCGGCCGCTCCGGTGATCCCTCGCCCGTAACAGCACACGGCGTCTTCCGCGCCATCCAGGCATCCGCCAAGGAGCGCTGGGGCTCGGACGATCTCAGCACCAAGACGGTGTCGGTGCAGGGCGCTGGGCACGTTGGATACTACCTCGCCAAGGAACTCCACGAAGCGGGCGCCAGCCTGATCGTCACGGATCTCGATGCCGAGCGCGTCAAGCAGGTGGTGTCGGAGTTTGGTGCGCGTTCCGTGGCGCCCGATGAGATTTACGCCGTGAAGGCCGATATCTTCGCGCCGTGCGCACTGGGTGGCATCATCAACGATCAAACGATCGGGCAGCTCAAATGCGAAATCCTCGCTGGCGCGGCGAATAATGTGCTGCTCGAAGAGCGTCACGGTGTCGCGATCGAGGAGAAGGGCATTCTTTACGCGCCCGACTACGTTGCGAACGCAGGCGGCGTCATCAACGTGTATTCGGAGCTCGCGGGATGGAGTTCCGCACGCTCGTTCCGGAAGGCTGATGAGATTTACGACACGACGCTCAAGGTGTTTGCCATCGCCAAGAAGGACAATGTGCCGACGTACGTCGCTGCGGACCGTCTCGCGGAGCAGCGCATCAAGGCGGTTGCCGGCATGGTGAAGACATGGCCGGCATGGCCGAACAAGAATGAGGAGCGTGCGTGACCTCTTCCCCGGAAACCATTCTCATCGCCTCGGATCACGCCGGCTTCGAGCTGAAGGAAAAGCTCGAGGCGGAGCTCAAGGCGCTCGGTTACACGGTCCAGGATCTCGGGCCGGATTCTGACGCGCCCATCGATTACGCGGACTACGCCCATCCGCTCGCGAAACGCGTGTCGGAAGGCGAGAACAACAGGGGTATTCTTTTGTGCGGCACCGGGCTGGGGATGTCGTATGCGGCTAACCGCTATCCGCACGTTCGGGCCGCGGTGGCGTGGACGCCGGAGATTGCGGCGCTTGCTCGCGAACACAATGACGCAAACGTCCTTGTACTTCCAGCGCGCTTCGTTGGCGACGACGAAGGGCGCGCGATTCTGAAGGCATGGCTCGACACACCATTCGCCGGGGGGCGTCACGCGCGTCGCGTCGCGAAGATAGAGCGATAAACATTGCGGCGACTCACGGCGCGGGCCAAGTTTTTCCTATGGCTCGCGCCGTTCGCCTATCCCGCACTGATCTCATCGCGCCCGCCGTGACCGACACATTCTACGACGAACTCGCACCCTTCTATCACTTGCTCTACCCCGATTGGGCGCAGAGCGTCGATCGACAGGGGGCGGCGCTGGCGGGACTGCTGAGAGATCTGGGCACGCCGGCGGGCTCGCGCGTGCACGATGCGGCCTGCGGCATTGGCACACAAACCATCGGACTCGCGGTGCGCGGGTATCAAATGAGCGCGAGTGACGTGTCATCTGCCGCACTCGCACGGGCGAGCGAGGAGCTCGCGAGTCGCCAGTTGACTGCGACACTCGGCGTTGCCGACATGCGCGCACTCGACACCGTTGTGACCGATGCGGTGCGCGCGGTCATCGCGTGCGACAACGCGGTGCCGCATCTCCTGTCTGACGACGACATCTGCGCGGCATTTCGGAGCGCCCGCGACATCCTGAAGCCCGACGGCCTGCTGGTGATCTCGGTACGCGATTACGCGATGATGTTGCGCCGCAACCCTGACGTGCATCCGCACGCCTTTCATCGCGACGAGGACGTACGCTCGATGGCAGTGCAAGTGTGGGAGTGGGACGGAGATTGGTACGACGTCCGCCTGTACCTCACGCGCGAGGAGGCAGACGGTTCGTGCGCGACGCGCGTGCTCCGAACGCGCTACTACGCGGTGACCATTGCTCGCCTGCTCGAACTCATGCGGGGGGCCGGGTTCTCGCGGGTGGAGCGCCACGATGATGTGCTCTTTCAGCCGGTGCTTGTCGGCGTGCGCTGAACGTGACGTCCCGGCGCGAGACGCCAACTGTGGAATAAGTGACTGTTTGTCATCCTGAGCGTAGCGAGTCGAAGGACCTGCACCTGCTTGCGGTTGATTCAATCGAGCTGTGTCGGAGCAACGTGCAGATCCTTCGACTCGCTGCGCTCGCTCAGGATGACAGCGCTCCCCGACGTTCGCTCAGGATGACAGCGCTCCCCGACGCTCGCTCAAGGATGACAGCGCTCGCTGACGCTCGCTCACGATGACACCGCCCGGTCCGGCTCTCGCTCTGGCACCTACTCGACATTCCCGTTCATCGTGGTCACATGAGGCTCGCGCAATCGCGGGCGCTGTATTATGTTCGGCGGACTAACAATATCTCCGCACAGCCGTGGCTCCGATGATCCGTTCGCTACTGATCGCCTGCTCACTCCTCCTCATGGCGATCCGGCCAGCAGTCGCCGACAATGGGTCAGAACTTTGGCTCCGCTACAGGCTTGTTGCTGACGCCGCGCTCCGCGCTCACTATCGCGCCGCACTCGCACAGATCGTCGTCGACGGGGATTCTCCAACGCTTTACGTGGCGCGCGACGAACTGAAAGCAGGATTGGCCGGCTTATTCGGTGCGCCAGTTCCTGTAGCCAGTAGCGCGGATCGCAACGGCACTGTCCTCATCGGCACGCGTTCGGGTTCACGCGTCATCGCCGCACTGCCGCTCACCGCGGAACTCGCGCGACTCGGGAAGGAAGCGTTCATCATTCGCGGCGTCATGATCGGCGGGAAGAAGGTTCTCGTCGTTGCGGCAAACGACGACGTCGGCGCGCTGTACGGCGCTTTCGCGTTACTCCGCGAGCTGCAGACCCAGACACCACTCGCCAAGCTCGCGCTCACGAGCGCACCGCG
>JBDTXZ010000671.1:0-2951 GCA_040005935.1 bacterium
CCGAACAGGTACGCAGCACCGGTGATGGTGAAAGCGACGCTGAATCCATGCGTCGACGCAAGCTTGCCGACGGTAAACGGCGCGGCGGCGCTGGCGATGCGGCCAATGTTGTACGTGAATCCCTGCGCTGTGGCGCGAATCGCCGTGGGGTAAATCTCCGCCGTTACCGCGCCAAACCCGCTGAAAAACCCAGTGCCGAAGAACGCCACGAACGGTCCAAGCAGGAGCAGCACCAGCGGAATCTTCATCGTGCCGTAAAGCGGAAGCAGGATGCTCGCCATGAGCAGGTATGCGACGTAAACGCGTTTGCGGCCGATGGCATCGGTGATGTACCCGAACGACACGTAGCCGAACCACATGCCAACCTGCATGGCGACAATGAACCACGACATTGTACTCGTACTCAGGCCGATCCCACCCTGCGCTGTCGGTAACGAGAGGTACGCCGGCACCCAGCCGTTAAGCCCCCACCAACCGAAAAGCGCACACGCATTCATGAACGTGACGATCGCGGTGGTACCCAACATCCTGCCGCGAAACATGTCCATGACGCGACTCGCGGTCTCGGACGCGACATCGCCAGCCAGCCGTCGGCGTTGTTGCTCGCGCCACACTTGCGGCTCCTCGACATTGCGCCGCACCCACAGCGTAAAAAACGCCGGCAGAATGCCAATGAAGAACACCGTGCGCCAACCGTAGCGCGGAAGCACAAAGCCGACGACGAGGGCAGCCGAGGCAAAGCCGATTGCCCAGGAACTCTGCATGAATCCGAGTGCGCGGCCACGGTGCTTCGACGGCCACGTTTCGGACACGAGCGCCGCACCGCTTGCCCACTCGCCGCCCATCCCAAGGCCAAGAAGCGCGCGAAAGACCGCGAACTGCCACAACGTCTGCGAAAATCCGCACGCGGCCGTGAAGATCGAATAGATGAGCACACTCGCGATGAGCGCGCGAGTGCGCCCGAAACGGTCAGCGATGTGCCCGAATATGAGACCACCCACTGCGCCGCCGAGCAGCGTGACGGAGCCAAGTGCGCCAGCCTGCGTCTTGGTCAGGCCCAGGTCGGCGATGACGGACGCAAGCGTGAGCGAAAAGAGCATCACGTCAAACGCATCGAGCGCCCAGCCGAGCGACGCAGCGATCAGCGCGCGTCGCGCAGGAGGCTGGGCAACGCGCCACCAGCCGAGCAGCCCCGCGTCGAGCGGTTGATCGATCAAGCGAATCGCTTCTTCGAACGCTCCTTCGCTTTTATCCGCTCCTCCTCGCGATCCCGCGGCGAGGCATTCGTTTCCAGCGATGCAATGAGCGTTCGCGCCGCGAGCGTCACGTCGTCCACCGCACGGTTGAACGCCGCCTCATTTATGCGAGATGGGCGGGTGGTACCGCTCAACTTGCGGACGAACTGCAGCGCCGACGCGCGGATCTCATCGTCCGTCGCTGGCGGCTCAAAATTGGCGAGTACTTTGATGTTGCGACACATAGGCGGCTCCAGAGCAGCATGTCTCGTGAATCCAATACAACAACGGCGGACCGAGCCACGTATGGTAGCTTGGCGGACTGAGTGGAGAATATCGCGACCACGTGCCCGCCGAGGAAGCAACGAAAGGCCGGCGTTGGTGTCTAATAACGGAAGGTGTACATGAGAAAACCCTCGGGCTCCTCAGCGTACGCCGCGCTCGAATAGAGACGGCGGGCGTGCGAGTTGGTTTCCTCGGTTCCAACCCAGGCTTCGGTGCAGCCGAGCGTGCGTCCATGGGCGAGCATCAGCGCCAGCATCTGGCGGCCGATTCCCTGGCTCTGGTGGGTGGGGGCTACTGCCACCTCGTTGATGAACAGCTGTGGTGCCTTGTCAGGGTGTATGTAGTGAACGGCCGACGTCATGCCGACGACGCAGCCCGCATGAATCGCGACCGCCAGGTGATGGCGCGAGTCGTTCAGGAACTCGCGGGTCCACTGCGGGTTGACCGGGTTGTCGAACACGCCATCGGCTACGTGCTGGAGCACCGATTCGTCGTCCGGGCCAAGTAGTCGAATCTCGAGAGACATTCGTGCGTATTGGGAGGTTTGAGTGCGGCCCGCACGGACAGGCTGGTGAACGCTGCACCCCGGCTTACCAGTTCGCCACTCCTCATGGTAGTATTTGTCGTTGAATTCGAACCTCAAGGGGCTCGGCACCAGCCGCAACGCCCCAGGACAGCCACTGCGAATGACACACTACCTCTCCCGTCGACTGGCCGCGGCCATCGCCGTCGTCCTACCCCTCCTCACCCAGTCCCTCGCGGCGCAGGGGGTCACGTCGACGGTCAGCTCCTCCGCCATGGCGCAGGGGCAGGCAGCAGCCATTGCCAAGGCACGCGCTGACAGCGCTCGCTACCCCTACACGGCCGCGGACGTGAATTTCATGTCCGGCATGATTCACCATCACGCGCAGGCCATCGTGATGGCGAAATGGGCGCCGTCACACGGCGCGGGCCCCTCGGTTCGCACGCTCTGCGACCGCATCATCAATGCGCAGCTGGACGAGATCACTGCGATGCAACGCTGGCTTCGCGACCGCAACCAGACGGTCCCCGACGCGATCGCCGGGCCCATGAAAATGAATATGAATGGGATGGAGCACGAGATGATGATGCCCGGCATGCTGACCGAGGCGCAAATGAAGGAACTGGACGCGGCGAAGGGACCGGCGTTCGATCGGCTGTTCCTTTCCGGCATGATCCAGCATCACAAGGGCGCTGTATCGATGGTGGCCGACCTGTTCAACAGCTACGGTGGCGCCCAGGACGAACTCACCTTCAAGTTCGCGTCCGATGTGCAGGTCGATCAAACCACCGAAATCGCACGCATGCAGCGCATGCTCATCATGCTCGAACTCGAAGGTCACTAAGTGTCGAACACGTTCAAGCAGGACATCGTAACCCACCCCGCCCCATCAGAGGTATCAATCATGG
>JBDTXZ010000672.1:0-2949 GCA_040005935.1 bacterium
ACCTTCAGTCACTGGAACACGTACATAGATGGGTGACGTTGGTATCGCGAGGTGCAGTGCTTACGGCGCGCTCGGGCTCGATACGAAGCAGCGACGTGAGGTCGCGACGGAAGGCGGGCAGTGAGCAGAAACGGCTCGGATGTTGTCGGAGGACGTCGTAGACATACATCGACGTGAGTTGCGACGCGTCTACCATGACATAGCGAGCGCCAATCCTCCTCGCCTCAGCGAAGAGCGTGTCGCGCACCGTCGACAGCGGGAATACCAACGACGGGTATCCCGACTCCGCGTAAAGAATCGTCGGCTTTCTCGAGATGACAACGCTGCCCGCTGGCAGGCGATCGCGGAGGGCGTGTCCAACGAAGAAGTAGTCGACCCAATCGCGCTCGACGCACGCATGCAAATTGCCCTTCCGGTATGCCGCTGTGCATCTCAACCCGTGCGCAACGCGCTGCACGTCGCTGACCATCAGCGTAAGCGCGGCCAGAGCGAAGGCGACGAGAATTGCCGGTCGTGGCAGCCGATCGCGAACGAGTGGAAGGGCGAGAGCCGCATACGCCAGCAATAGCGGATAAATCGGGAGCAAGAGTCGTTCGCCAGACCACGCCTGCGGCCAGAGCAACAACACCCCGCTATACAGCACGATCCACAGTTCGGCGACGGACGGACGACGTACGCGCGTGCTGAAGCCGGCAATCGCCAACCCGAGCACGATAACGCCCGCTAACGCCGCGAATCCGCCGTCCGTGCCGAAAAGGAGGTTCGGTAAATGGCGGGTCGTATAGTGCGCGGCGTTGCCAAAAATCCGACCCATCAGCGCAACGCCGTCCACGCGTCCCAACTCGGGTTGATAGGGATCGATGTAGCGGAGATAGTCCGCGTAGTTCGCCGTTCCGGCGCTGCGCGCGCGTGCGCTCCACACGAGCGCAAGCGGCGCGACGACGGCAACGAGCACGGCCGTCGCGACATACCGCCGTTGCCACGCGAGCCACAGCAGTGCTGCAAGGAGTAGGGGCAGCCCTGCCGAGCGCGTGAAATACGCAAGCACCGTGGCGCACATCCCCAGGGCGAGCCACGCGATGTTGCGCGTACGTTGTGCGCCGTTGTCGTTCAGGGCAGCGAACGCACAAAGCGCCAACGCTGACCATGCCGCAAATGGACTATCGGAAAGCAGCGCGTGACTGATGTCGAGCAGTCCAGGGCTGAGCGCGATGATCACACCGCATGCGAACGCTGTCGCCACCGGAAGTGTGCGACGAAGCCAGATGTACATGGCGCTCACACCGGCGGTCGAGAACACGACCATCAGCAGTTGCAACGCCGCGACTGATCGGAATCCAAACCTGATTGGAACCGCGAGCAACAGCGGAAACGCGGGTGGGTACAGCGTCTCCATTGCGTGAGAGGGCTCCCACAACCTCACATACCCTCGGCCCGCGACGAGCGCCTCGGCCAACGTGCGATATGCGGCGTTGTCGCCGCCCGACTGCGGCGTGGGGTCGAAGGCGAGCAACGCCGCGACGAGATGGATGAACGCAATGAGGGCAACGGCACGCCATCCTTCCATTGGCAGCCGATCGATCCACCGCGTCGCGCGCAGCGCATACGCATTGCCTGGTGCGAGGTCGGACTCGCTCAAGGACGCGGTTCCGCGACCATCAGTAGACTCTGGCCGAATGGTGGCGTCCAGCGCCCTTCCAGTCGAGACAGCCATGGAATCGCGAGCACGTCGTACGCGCGTACGGCGAGGTCGGCGAGACGTCGACGACGGAACACGCGTCCGAGGAGAAACCAGGGGACGACACCCAGTGAATTCAGATGTCGAACGTCCCGCACGATAAATCCCGATTCCTCGAGCGCCGCTCGCAACGTCGAGGACGTGAAGCGACGATGATGACTGAACGCGCGATCCAACGTGCCATACAGCAACGCTCCACCAGCAGGAACCAGCAAGACGATGCGCCCGCCCGGACGGAGTGCCTCGCGCGCACTCCGGAGCAGCGCACGCGTGTCGTCGACATGCTCGAGAACGTTGATGAGGAGCACCGAGTCCATTGGTTGCGCGGTCGGCGCGGCGCCCGCGTAAAACCCTGGCAGTATGCGAACGCGCGCATCGTCCGCGAAGCGGCGCTGGAGAATCGGTAGGTTGTTACTGGCCGGCTCGGCGAGCGTTAGGGACACCTTCGGCCGCGCAACGAGAACCGCGGCCGCGAGCGTGCCAACGCCAGCGCCGATTTCGAGCACGTGGTCGCCGAGGTGCGGGGCGAGGAGCCCGACGAGCCATCGATAGTAGTTGCGCGCCACGGCGAGCGTCTCGAGCTCGCCTCCGCTATAGACGAACGGGTCTGGCACTATCGGTGGCGAGACACGTGTGTCGGCATCCCACGGTGAGGGCGCAGTCGCGCCATTGTCGGAGCGCATGTCGCAGATTGCACGCAGCCCGTGTGCGACAATGTTCAACGGCGGCGCGGATACCAATATATCCTGTACGTTGCGACTTGCGTCACGGGCATTTGACCCTCATGACGCGGTGATCCTCACGCGCCGAACTCGCTCGAAGTAGTTTGCACGCGTGCCGAGCTCCCGACGCCGCGTCCTCTTCATCGCCAGCGCGTATCCGCGCTACGAAGGCGACATCATCACCCCATGGCTCGGCGCCACAATCGCGCAATTGCGAGATGTGCAAGTAGACGTCGATGTGTTGGCGCCTGCATATCACGGTCTGGCGGACCAGACGATAGATGGCGTTCGGGTGCATCGCTTTCGATATGCGCCAGCCAAATGGGAGATGCTCTCGCACGATCATCCAATTCCATGGCAGCTCAGCGAGCGGCCGATACGTGCTGCGCTCGTCCCCGGTTACGTCACGGCCAGCGCCGTCGCAGCAACTCGACTCACGGCCCGCCATCGCTTCGACGTTGTACATGCGTTCTGGCCACTGCCTCACGC
>JBDTXZ010000673.1:0-2949 GCA_040005935.1 bacterium
CCAATCGTTGCGCGTGCGCTGTCTGCCGCAGGACCGGTGCGAGGATATCGGCGATGGTCGCGAGAAAGGTGCGCTGATCGGGACTCAAGCTTCCAGCTGCACTCAGCACCAACGCGCCCAGCTGCTTGTGGGCGGCGTCGAGCCGCACGACGACGAATCCCTCATCGACCAGAGTCGGGCTTATCAGTTCGGCCCTGAGTGCGGCTCCGCTGGGCGGGCTACCACCAACCCGAGCCTCGCACCGAAGTTCTCCATCGACGCCAAGCCACAGCGACACACTCGATGCCCCGACCGTATCCGCAATGCGCTCGAGCACACCCGGTAGCACCTCGGATGGTGCGTCGCCCGTGGCGAGTGCCGCGGCTATTTGCGCGACAGCATGCAGCAAAGGCCGGTCAGAGCTTGGAGGTGTTATGGTGGGCGGGAAACCAGGCGGTGCCGCTCGCGCCAGGTCCTCGCGAGTCGGAGGGATAGTCAGGACGGACTCTCTGAGAGGGGAGATTCAAACTAGGACGAAATGTCCGACGAGACAAGATGACCGACGAAGTTAATGCGTTGTCGGGTCAGTTTTCCCGGCAAATGCCGCTTTGACCGACTCGTTGCTCACCCAGGCATCGAGGAAATGGCGTGAATCTGGTCGAGAAGCTCCGCATTCGTCCGCTTTTCGCTCGGATTCGCCTCGACATGTACCCACCGAAGGATGCCCACTTTGTCGATGAGGAAGTACGCGCGGTTGGCGTAGAACCGGTCCTCGATCAGCACGCCGTACAGCCGAGCCACATCTCGCTTGAAGTCAGAGAGAAAGTCCGATTGCATCGAATACTTGCTCTTGTACTCCTTGAGCGTCGGCGTCGAGTCCACGCTGATGGGCACCACCACGGTATCTGCGGTGGCAAATTGGTCCCATTCGTCGCGAATGTCGCACAGCTCCTTGGTACACGTACTGGTGAAGGCGAGCGGAAAGAAGGCGAGGAGCACGTTCCTGCCACGCAGTGCGGAGAGCGTGACGGCGCTGCCCGCGGTAGACGGCAGCGTAAAGTCAGGCGCAGCGCTGCCGACCTTGGGTACAGAATTGGACATAGGGAACCCGCACGAGAGGGCCATGGAACAGGACATCGACGTTGGCAACTGGAAGGTAGTTCGCGCGCAACCTTCCCATTGCGCGGCCTCTCTCCTACTCGTATCGCAACGCGACGATCGGATCCAAGTTCGCCGCGCGCCGAGCCGGCCACACGCCGAACAGGATGCCCACTGCTCCCGAGAACAGGAACGCGACCACGATCGACGAGGGCACGATCACCGTGCTCCAGCCGAACGACGTCCGGAGGACCCATGCGGTCGCCGTTCCAACACCAACGCCAATGAGTCCCCCCAAAAGGCAAAGCGCAACGGCCTCAGCAAGGAACTGCGTGAGGATCGTAGAGCGCGTGGCGCCGAGGGCCTTCCGAATGCCGATTTCCCGGGTGCGTTCGGTGACCGAGACCAGCATGATGTTCATGATGCCGATGCCGCCGACCAGCAGGCTCACCGCGGCGATGCCGGACAGCAGATACGTGAACACCTCTGTCGTCGCGCCAAGGGTGTTGAGGAAGTCGGACTGATTGCGGACCGTGAAGTCATCCGGCCTCCCGGGACGGAGGCGATGCGAACGTCGCATGATGGATGCGACTTCTTCCATCGCCGCGTTGACACTGTCTTCGCTCATTGCCAGGACATTGATGTCATTCAACCGGTCGGTGCCGAACACACGCCAGCGTCCGGTTTCGAAGGGTATGAGCACCTGGTCATCAGGGTCGCCGAAACCCGACACCTGCCCTTTGGGCGCGAGGACGCCGATGACCTCGAACTGCAGTCCTCGAATGCGCACCAGCTCGCCGATGAGGGCGGATGGATCAGTAACACCAAGGTTCGAGAGCACCGAGGCGCCGAGCACCGTCACGCGACGACGAGCAGCGTCGTCCTGAGAGGTGAACATTCGCCCGGCCGCGAGGCTGTACCTGCGCACCTCGAGGAAGTTCGCTGTGGTGCCCGTGACAGAGCTCAGCGAATTCTGGCGTCCCCACTGCACCATCAGTCGCGCATCCTGCTGCGGTTGAATCGCGGCCAAGTGCGTCGCGCGCTCTTCGATGAGCTTCACATCATCCATCGTCATCCGCTTCGCGTCGGCGAGCTGCACTCCACCTTGCGAGATTCTCTGGGCATTCACTTGAAGCAGCGTGGTGCCGAGCTTGGCGATGCGATCTTGCACCGACTGCTGCGCCCCAGTACCGAGTGCGACCATCGCGATGACGGACCCAATGCCGACCACGATGCCGAGCATGGTGAGCGCGGAACGCAATTTGTTCGCCCGGAGTGAGGCGAAGGCAATTTGCAGGACTTCGACGAGCATGAGGGAGTGCGGGGTTGGGAAGACAACTGACGTGTTACGCGCGATCACGCGAATCCGATGGGCGCGCGGCGAGCCGTGGAAACTGGCTGAGGATTTGCCTTTGAAGATCCGCAATCGATCTCGACAGCCAATCTTCTCCAACAATTGCATGAGCAGAATCGTGTTTCTCGTACGCCGCGTACTGGCGGTCGCGTTCTTCGCGGTGGCGGTCACCTCGCCGTGTCTCGCACAATCGCGCGTCGGTGCCGACTCGGCTGCCCGACTCACGCGGTACGGACGCGATTTGTTGTTCGGCACGGCGCTCGGGTTTGCCTATGCCGGCGTCGATCAAATTCGCAACGATCCGGCCGAGTGGGGCAAAGGGTGGCCCGGGTATGAGAAGCGCCTCGCGTCGAACGTGGGAGAGTTTCTCGTGCAGGAAACGACAACTCACATTCTGGCGTCCGCGCTCAATCGACCACTCGATTATCAGCGTTGCCACTGCCACGGCGCCAGCGATCGGGTTGAGTGGGCGCTGTTGGCTTCGGTTACCGACCCCACTGCCAGTCGCGGGCATGTCG
>JBDTXZ010000674.1:0-2948 GCA_040005935.1 bacterium
GACGCGATTTCCGGCCAGGTGTAAACCACGGAAGGCATCGAGCGATAGTGCATGTGCACAGCCTGTCCCGCGATCACTTCCGCTGCAATCACGCCTTCCTCCTCGGCCTTGTGCGCGAGCAGTTTGCCGCCAACGCAATCGCCAATCGCGTACACGTTCGGGAGGTTCGTGCGCATCTGGTCGTCGACGAGCACTTCGCCGCGACTACCGACGTTAAGGCCGAGCGCCGCCGCGTCCACGCCGCTGAGTGAGGGCTTCCGTCCCACTGAGAGCAGCACGTAATCGGCCTCGAGGGTCTCCGTCAGGCCGTCCTTTTCGACGTCGACGAACATCGTGTCGCCCTCGCGACGTGCTCCGGTCACCCTGGAGCCAGTGCGCAGCGCGAGCCCCTGCTTCTTGAAGACTTTCTCGGCTTCCTTGATGACGTCTTCGTCCATGCCGGGCAGGATAGTCGGCATGAATTCGACGACGGTGACCTGTGCGCCGAGCCGGCGCCAGACGCTCCCGAGCTCGAGGCCGATGACTCCGCCGCCGATGACGATGAGATGCTTGGGGACCTCTGGAATCTTCAGCGCGCCTACGTTCGACAGGACACGGTCTTCGTCGAACGTGAGGAACGGGAGTTCGATTGGTACGGAGCCCGTTGCAATGATGACGTGTTTGGCTTGATAGACCGTTATTGTGTTCTCGGGGGGGGCCCCCCGGACCTCCACCACATTGCCCGCCCGGAGCGTCCCGAACCCCTTCGCCCACGTGATCTTGTTCTTCCGAAAAAGAAACTCGATCCCCTTGGTGTTCTGCCCCACCACGTCGTCCTTGCGCTTCAGCATCTTCGCAAGGTCCAACCGGATCCCATCCACGCCGATGCCGTGCTCGGCCGCGTGCTGGTTCATGAACTCGTAGTGCTCGCTCGAGTTCAACAACGCCTTCGACGGAATGCAGCCGACGTTGACGCACGTGCCGCCAAGCGTCTTGTCCATCTCGACGCACACGGTGTTGAACCCGAGCTGCGCGGCGCGAATTGCAGCGACGTAGCCGCCCGGTCCGCCGCCAAGAATGACGACGTCGGCAGCGATAGGAGAATCAGCCATGAGTAAGGCGAATATGCAGGAGGAAAGTTGATCGAAACCTAGCCGGTCGAGCCGGGTCTCCGCCTACTCCACGAGCATCGTCGCCGGATCTTCCATCAACTCCTTCACGCGCACAAGGAACAGCACCGCCTGCTGTCCATCGATGACGCGGTGGTCATACGACAGCGCGACGTACATCATCGGCCGGATCACCACCTCACCCTGCACGGCGATCGGGCGATCCTGCGTCTTGTGGAGGCCAAGAATCGCCACCTGCGGAAAGTTGATGATCGGCGTCGAGACGAGCGAGCCGAACACACCACCGTTCGTGATTGTGAACGTGCCGCCCGTCAGGTCATCCATCGTCAGCTTGCCTTCACGCGCCTTCTTGGCCAGCGTCCCGATGTCGCGCGAGACGTCGAGCATCCCCTTGCGATCGGCGTCCTTCACATTCGGCACAACGAGCCCCGCCTCCGACGCCACGGCGATCCCCATGTTCACATAGTGCTTGTATACGATGGAGTCGCCGTCGATCTGCGCGTTGACGATCGGGAACGCCTTGAGCGCCATCGTCGCGGCTTTCACGAAGAACGGCATGAAGCTGAGCTTTACGCCGTGCTCCTTCTCGACCTTCTCCTTCAACCGCTCGCGCAACGCGCTCACGGCGCTCATGTCGACCTCATTGAACGTCGTGAGATGCGCCGTGGAATGCTGCGCGAGGAGCAGATTCTCCGCGATGCGCTTGCGCCGCGTCGTCATCTTCTCGCGCGTCTCACGCTCACCAGGTGGCGGCGGAACCGGCCGGCTCAGCGGCGGCGGCCCGCTCGGCGCGGCTGCGTTCGGGGTTGGCGCCTTTTGGGCAGCGCCTGCCGCGACATGCTCGATCACATCCGGTTTACTCACGACACCGCCACGACCAGTACCGGGCACCGCAGCGAGGTCAACGTTCTGCTCCGCGGCCACACGCTGCGCGGCGGGTGACGCACGGACCTCCGCGCTCGGCGCTGCCGGCGCAGCAGGGACTGCCGGTGCTGCAGGCGCAACGGGAGCCGGTGCCGATGTGGGCGCGGGAGCAGCAGCCGTCGCGCCTTCGTCAACGTCGCCAAGCTCGTCGCCGACCTTGACGACGTCGCCTTCATTCACCGCGCGCTTCGTGAGCACGCCAGCATTCAGCGACGGCACCTCGACGGTGATCTTGTCCGTCTCCAGCTCGACGAGCGTATCACCGGCGGCGACCGCATCGCCCTCGTTCTTGAGCCAGCGGGATACCGTTGCCTCGACGATCGACTCGCCGAGCGGAGGAACCTTGATTGCAGTCATGAGTGCGCCGTCTCCGAAAAAATCTGCGACGACGTGGCTGCTTTCGCACCCGCTCACCGTCGCATAGCATTCGCGACAAATATAACCCCACTGCAGAGGCATGCGAGCACTCACCATCTCCGCGCACGGCGGGTTGAATCAGATCGAGTATCGTGACGATCTGCCACTGCCGGAGTTGCGCTCACCGACTGACGTCCGCCTCCGCATGAGCGCCGCGGCGCTCAACCATCTCGACCTGTTTCTCGTGCAGGGCCTGCCCGGCGTTACCATCACGCCGCCATGGGTGCTCGGTGCCGACGGAACTGGCGTCGTTGAGTCGGTTGGCAGCGACGTACGCTCAGTCGTGGCCGGTGATACCGTCGTGATCAATCCCGGAATCAGCGACCGGACGTGCGAGTATTGCCTAGCCGGCGAGCAGCCACTCTGTCCGCGTTTCGGGATTCTTGGCGAACACTTTCCCGGCACGATGGCGGAGTATGTCGTGGTGCCTGCGACCAACGTGCTCCGCATTCCATCGGACACTGACCCAGTTGACGCTGCCGCGTTTACGCTCGCGAC
>JBDTXZ010000675.1:0-2944 GCA_040005935.1 bacterium
ACTGTTTACATCATCCGCCTTCCTGCTGCGAAACGCGGGGCTGTTGATCACCCCTGCAATGAACGACGACATCTTATACCCCTTCGACTCGGCCTGACGAGCAATCGCGCGAATCGTCGGTTGATCGAAATCCTCCATGCGACGACCCGTCGCATACGCCATCAGGTTCTCTGCAAACGTCCGCGCCAACGGAATAGGACGCGATAACAACGCCGCGTTCAGGTCGCCCAAGCTGGACACGGCGGTGCCATCGTACAACGTGCCGTGCGTGTCCAAATCGGTGCCGTTCTCTCGATAACGCCAACGTCCTGTGACATCGAAATTGTCGAGCGACAGCCCGATCGGATCCATGTACTGGTGACACGCATTGCACGTTGGATTCCGGCGATGGATTTCCATGCGTTGACGCGTCGTCAGCGGCTTGCCGTCCTTCGCATCCGAGGTCTCGTCCAGTCCAGGCACGTCGGGCGGCGGTGGTGGCGGCGCCATGCCGATGAGCACCTGCATCACCCACTTACCGCGCAGCACCGGCGACGTACGATTCGCCAGCGACGTCTGCACCAGCATGCTCCCGTGGCCAAGCAATCCGCGCCGAGTTGCATCGGGGTACGTCACGCGACGGAACGCCGCGCCGGACACATGCGGGATTCCGTAGTGACGGGCAAGGCGCTCGTTCACGAACGTGTAGTCCGCCGTGAACAGGTCCAGGAAGCTCCGGTCATTGTGCACGATGTCCGCGAAGAACATTTCCGTCTCTCGCTGCATTGCCTCGCCGAGCTGCTGGTCGTAATCAGGAAACCAGAAGACGTCGGGACGCACTTTCTCGATGTCTTGAAGCCGTAACCACTGCGCAGCGAAGCGTGTCGATAACGCATCGGCGCGCGGGTCGGCCAACATACGGCGCACCTGGCGATCGAGCGTCGCAGGAGCGGAAAGCTTCTTCTGCTTCGCGAGCGTCAGCAGCTCGTCGTCAGGGATGCTGCCCCACAGGAAGAACGAGAGGCGCGACGCGAGATCCACGTCGCTGATCGTGTATGTCGCGCCTGCTGCGACGGCCGGCGGCGGAGACTCGAATCGAAACACGAAGTGTGGGCTCGCAAGAATGGCTTGCAGCGCCATCCTGATTCCTTCGCCGAAACCATCAGTGGCCGCCGTGCGGCGGTAAAAGCCCATCAAGCCGTCGCGGTCATGCGCGGTGAGCGAGCGACGATAGGCACGACCCGCAAGACGCGTGATGATCTGATCGGCGCACGGCTCCTCTTGCGCCTTCGTCTTTGGACGACAGGTGAAGATCATCCGACGACTTGGCGTGTCGAGTGCGCCCCCTGGCTTCTCCGGCCCCATGACGCTGAGGTCGAGTACGTGCGGAGGATTCGTGGTGCCCGAGCTGGCGCTGCCGTGACCCGCTTGCGACCAGAGGTGCGGCTTGATGAGATCCTCATAGGGACCTTCCATGCGCCGTACGAATGCCGCCGACACGCGCTGCTGGCCGGCCGTGATACGAATTGGTTCGGTGCGAATGTAGTCTGCGCCGAGAATATTGTCCGCCGTGTTGATCGAGCGTTCCACCGCGCGCTCGTAGTGCACGAGCGCCACTCGTACGCCATCGATGGAGACGTCGATGTCCTCGAGCCTGGTGCCGACCCCGCCTTCGACATTCATGCGCAGTGTGTACATGCCGTCTGCGGGAAACGCGTGCTCGGCGACGATGCCGCCGCGTGTGCCGTACGGCGCTCCTTCGACATGATCCCACTGGTGCTGTGACGAGAGCGGCGAGGCCGTATACGTCGTCACGAGATTCGTGGCGCTGCGGTCGCCCAGTGCCATGCGACTCACCGCGGCAGCGGCGTTGAGGTAGGACTCGAGCAATGTCGCCGACAGCGCCTGCGCATCCGCGATGTTATCGAAGTTGGCGCTCTTTGTATCGAGTGGCAGGTAGTCGCTCGCGATGACGTCGACGCCAATGAGGTCGCGGACGGCGCGCTCGTACTCAGGCCGGTTCAGGCGTGGGAACGGCCGCGAACCCGGATTGGGCGGCGCCGACCGATCAATGAGATGCTCCATCGCCTCGGCAAGGGCGATGAGCGTGTCGCCGAGTGGTCGCGGTGAGCCGGGCGGCGGCATGATCTGCGCGCGCAGTTTGCGAATCATCTTCTCGGATGTCGCGAGGTGCGCTGCAGCCGAGTCCAGGTCGAAGGTGGCGAGTGTGAGGTTGCCTTTGAGCGAGATCGGATTGTGGCAATCCGAGCAGTATTGCGCGACGACTTCGTTGAGTGCCTTAGGGGAGATGGCGCGTGCGCGCGAATGCGTGCCCGGCGCGGGCATGTGAACGACTCCGCGGCGCGCCGGTGTGGGTGCGCCGGAAGTGGTCGTCGCCGTACCAGCTGAAGTATCGGCGGCGAGCACGAGTGTCGCCGACGCAAATACCAACGCCACGCGCACGATTGTCATAGCTCGTGCTTCTCCCGCGTCTGGTTGCCGACTTGTAGATCCAATCCGTCGGGATCACGTCCATGAAGACTTTTGAACGTTGAAGTGGCAATATCCCCGCGCGTTCCGGTGTCGACGCGCGGGTTGAGCCCCCGCTTGGTCAGTTCGGATCGCGCCGTCTTGGTGTCCCACGGTTCGATGCCCCATGAGATGTGGTTGATCACGCCGGTGAATGGCGGGCGAGCGGCGGCGCCTCCGCGATCAACTGCTTCGCCTGCGGCAGTGGCTGGGGCGGCAGGAGACGCTTCGCCTGTAGCGAGAGTTTGCACGAGTTGCCGTTGCGACATCTTGCCGGTTTCAAACTCGTTCAGCGGCCGGGCGATCACCGATTCCATGAAACGGGCCTCCTGGAATGAGACGACCTGCAGAAGCTACAGGTATACGGGCGTGTGGTGTCGGGCGTTCGGGGGAAGTGAAATCCGGGCGTTCGAGGTGGCAAGAGGCGGGATTGACC
>JBDTXZ010000676.1:0-2943 GCA_040005935.1 bacterium
GGCTCCTGGCGAAGAGCGGAAGCACGACGGAGCTGCATCCGGCGGAAATATCGCTGCTGACGTCGCGCGCGATGGCTCAGCGTGTGTTCGAAGACAACGGCTTCAGGATGACGTCGTACGATTTTGGCGCGAAGGATCTTTGGATTCAGGCGGTTGTCGTCGCCGAGCGATCCAACAGCCTACAGTAAGGCTGTCCTCCCGCAAGCGCGAAGCGATTGTCTGGACCTGCGATCGCTGCGACAGGAGCAAGCACTGGAGCACGGACGCTTTATCCCGACACGTGCTCGCTCCGATTGCTCGTGCGGGATGACAGCCTTCGCTTTTACGCCGCCGCCGGATACACCTCGAAGATTCCCGCCGCGCCCATCCCGCCGCCAATGCACATCGTCACGAGGCCATGGCCGCCGCCCCGACGTGCAAGCTCGTGAACGAGTTGCGTCGTCAGCTTTGCGCCCGTTGCGCCAAGCGGGTGACCGAGCGCGATGGCGCCGCCGTTCACGTTGACTTTCTCCTGCGGCATCTTCAGCTCGCGCATCACGGCCAGTACTTGCGACGCAAACGCCTCGTTGAACTCGATGAGGTCGAGGTCGTCCATCGTCATGCCAGCGCGAGCGAGGACTTTTGGAACCGCCTTCAGGGGACCGACGCCCATGATGTCGGGTTCGACACCCGCAACCGCGAAGTTCACGAAGCGCGCGAGCGGCGTGAGTCCGCGTGCGTCAGCGACCGAGCGGCGCATGAGCAACACAGCCGCCGCGCCATCAGAGTACGGGCTCGCGTTGCCGGCAGTGACCGTGCCGGTTGCCTTGAACGCTGGCCGCAGCTTCGCGAGGCCTTCGGCCGTTGTCTCGGCGCGCACGAGTTCGTCCTTGGCAAACGCGAGCTCCTGCACCTGCTTCTCGGTTCCATTCCAGGTGACTCGCTCCACCGGGACGGGCACGATTTGACTGTCGAAGCTGCCATTCATCATCGCGGCAGCCGCCTTGTGCTGGCTGCCGAGTGCCCACGCGTCCTGATCCTGCCGACTCACCTTCCACCGGTCTGCGACACGCTCGGCTGTAAACCCCATGCCGATGTATGACTCCATCGCGTCGGCGTCGAGTCGCGCATGGTAGCCTGACATCGGCACCTGGCTCATCATCTCAACGCCGCCTGCGAGCACGACGTCAGCCATGCCGCTCATGATCTGCATGGCGCCGTTGGCAATGGTCTGCAATCCGGATGAGCAGAACCGGTTGACCGTTTGCGCAGGGACTTCGACGGGGAATCCAGCGCGCAGTGCGCTGAGTCGCGCGACGTTGAGCCCTTGTGATGCTTCCGGCATCGCGCAGCCCCACACGACGTCGTCGATCATCGCGGCGTCCATGCCGACGCGACAGACGGCTTCCTTCATCAGGAGCGACGAGAGTTCGATGGGATGCGTCGCTGAAAGTGCGCCGCCTTGCTTGCCTTTGCCCACCGCGGAGCGAACGGCAGACACGAGTACGACGTCGTTGTCATTGTCAGGCATTGTGTGTCACTCGAAGTAATGTCATCCTGAGCAAGCGAAGCGAACGATCGGTTGTCATCCTGAGCGAGCGAAGCGAGTCGAAGGATCTGCACCATCTGCACCTCTCCCCTTCACCGATCCTAGTTCCTGAGCGGTTTACCCGTCTTCAACGTGTACACAATCCGCTCCTGCGTCTCCTTGGTTCCGAGCAAGCGCAGGAAGGCCTCGCGCTCGAGGTCGAGAATGTCCTGCTCCGTGACGACGCGTGGCGGACCATCGCCACCGCAGAGCACATACGCCAACTCGCGCGCAATCCGCACTTCGTGATCCGTAATCGCGCCACCTTCACGCATCGCCCAACCTGCGTAAAGCAAATTGCCCATCGCTTCCTTGCCCAACGCGGTGATCGTGCGTGGGACTGGTGCGACGTAATCGGGCGCCAGGTCGAGCACGCGCGCCTTTGCATCGGCAATGAGGCGATCGCGGTTCATCGTGATGCGATCTGCCACCGGCCTGAGGAAGCCAAGTGATCTCGCCTCGAGCGCACTCGTACTCGTCGTCGCCATGGCGATGAGCTTGAACGCCCGCTTCACCGCCTCGAATGGATCTGCTTCGTCGTACGCCTCGAGCGATTGCGTAAAGCGGAAGAGCAGCTCCTTCGTCCCGCCGCCGGCGGGAATCACCCCGATGCCCGCCTCGACAAGCCCCATGTACAACTCAGCGTGCGCCTGAATGCGATCGCAATGCAGGGCGTATTCGCAGCCGCCGCCAAGCGTGAGAGCGAACGGCGCGGCAACGACCGGAAATGGCGCGCGACGCAGGAGCTGTGCACCGTCCTGGAAATAGCGCACCATCGCGTCGAGACCTTTCCAGTCGTTTGCCTGCGTCATCGCGATGGCCGCACCGAGATCCGCGCCCGCGCTGTACGCGCGCGTGTCATCATTGCCAATCACGAGGCCGACATACTTGCCACTCTCAACGCGATCGAGACCGGTGCGCAGCATCGTAAGGACCTCGGCGCCCATCGTGTTCAACTTGCTATGCGTTTCGAGCAGCAGGACTCCGTCACCGAGATCGAGCAGGCTCGCGTCCTTCGACGATTCGATGACCGCGTTCTTGCGTGACCGCACCATTTCGAGCTTGATCTGTCCCGGCACGGGTGGCACTGGCGCGTACGTGCCGTCGAACTTCGCGTAGGTCCATCCGCCATCCTCCGGGGCGAAGAATACGCCACCTTTTGCCGCGTCGAGCAACGACGGCGTGTCGAGACCGAGTTGGCCAAAACCCTCACGCAAGAAGTCGTGACCGAGGCAATCCATCTGCTGATACGGCCCCGCTTCCCACGCATAGCCCCACTCGATTGCGCGGTCGACGGATACGATATCGTGCGCAATGGCCTGCGTCGTCTTCAGCACGTAGTGCGACATGCGCAGCAAGTAATTCCGCACGAACTC
>JBDTXZ010000677.1:0-2942 GCA_040005935.1 bacterium
ACCTCGGCCAAAGCGCAACAGCACGTGCAGGTCCGTCGCTTCGCTCAGGACGACAGATCAGAACACGCGGCGCTGAAGCCGGCTGATTGCGAACTTGGCCGTGTCCGCGACGGCCATCACCGTCATGACGCCGGCCTGCACGGGATCGGTGACGACGAGGTCGGCGGCGTCGGGAACACTGCCCGCCATGTTGAGACTTACGACGAGCAACCCTTTCGCCCGCACCTCGCGCACAGCGTGCTCGATGTCGCCACCCATGAGCGATCCCGCGAGCACCAACGCGGCCGCGCGGGGAAGTCGCGCCACGGCACGCACCGCATCCGCGAGCGGTTTCTCGCCAACGAGCGGAATGGTGTCGACAGAAATTCGCTCGCCCCGAATGTTGTGACGATCGGCTTCGGAGATGGCGCCAATCGCAACCTGTCCCACCTGGGCACCGCCACCCATGATGATGATGCGCTTGCCGTAAATCATCTGCAGGGTCGACACGCGCTCGACCGCGTGCACCACCGGCAACGCGCCAAGTTCATCAAGCATCGGCGTGGGATCGGCAGGAACGTCGATCTCGAAGTAGACGCTATCGTCTCCGGGCTGCACCAGAATCTCGACGGACGAGATGTCTCCGCCATGTCGCGCAATGACTCCCGTGAGTTGATGAAGGATTCCGGAGCCCGACTCCGTCCGCACGAGCACTCCGAATCGTTCACTCATTGATGCGGCCTCTCCTAGTGGTTGGATTCACTGGTCCCAGTCTTGAAAAGAAACAACAACTGCCTATCGCAGGTGATGGTGCATTTTCAGATGCAGTTGAATTTGGTTTTGCATTTCCGGGTGGCTTGCGCGTGAAGCCGCACTCGTGCTTCGTACCGGCGCAACTGCATGTCAATCTGAACAGGACGCAATGATGGCGAAAGAAGAGGCTGCGGCGCAGCTCTCCATCGGTGGGCACGAAGTCCGCATTACGCATCCAGGCAAACCGTACTTTACGCGGTCTGTCGCGCTCACGAAGCTCGATCTCGTGCGGTACTACCTGTCCGTCGCACCGGGCGCCATCGCTGGCATTCGCGATCGGCCGCTCGTCCTCAAGCGCTTTGTGAATGGCGCCGAAGGCGAGCCGTTCTACCAGAAGCGTGCGCCGGACAATCGTCCTGCATGGCTGCGAACAGTCACACTGTCATTTCCGTCCGGTCGCACGGCAGAGGAAATCGTCATTGACGATGAGGCCGGATTGGCATGGGTCGTCAACCTCGGCTGCATAGAGCTGCATCCGCATGCGGTGCGCGCCAACGACCTTGATCACCCGGACGAATTGCGCATCGACCTCGATCCGGGTCCTGGCGTCGCGTGGGACGACGTTCGCCGAGTCGCGATCGAAGCGAAGAGTCTGTTGGAAGAGTTGGGGCTTCGCGGCTGGCCCAAGACGAGCGGCTCGCGCGGAATACACATCAACGTGCGCGTGCAGCAGCGTTGGACGTTCACGGAAGTGCGCCGCGCCGCGCTGGCGTTCTCGCGCGAGATCGAGCGTCGCGCACCAACCATTGCGACATCGAAGTGGTGGAAGGAAGAGCGCAAAGGCGTCTTTCTCGATTACAACCAGAACGCCAAGGACCGCACGACTTGCTCAGCGTATTCAGTACGCCCGCTTCCCGATGCGCGCGTGTCGGCTCCGTTACGGTGGGACGAAGTGGCCGAGTGTGATCCCGCAGACTTTACCGTGCTGACGATGCCTGCGCGCTTTGCGGAGATCGGTGATCCACACGACAGCATGGATGATGATCCCGGTTCGCTCGAACAGTTGCTCGCTCTTGCCGCACGCGATGAAGCAGAAGGTCTCGGCGATGCACCGTGGCCGCCGCACTTTCGCAAGTCGGAAGGTGAAGGAACGCGCGTCGCGCCATCGCGGGCCAAGCGCGCGACGAAATCAGCAGCAGCCAAGACGCCCAAGGCGCCGAGGACGAAGATGCCACTCATCGTGGTGGCGAACTCTCCGGATAAGGCTGCGGCACTTGCGGGCCTCGAACGCTGGAAGGCGAGTCACGCCGATGTCGCATCGCATCTCGCGGTCGATGATGTGCTGGTCGACTCGATGCGCGGCCGGTCGTCAACGTGGACGCGCATTCGCGTCAACCTTCGGAGCGTTCCAGTAGAGGTCAGGCCGCCGCAGGAGACGCCCGATCCGGATGACGACCCTACACGCGCGTGGCGCGAGGCGCGTGCAAAGCTGTCATCCCGCAAGTGAGCGAAGCGAACTGTCGGGATCTCCTCACGTTGCACCAGAAGCGAGGCACGGAGCACGGATCGTAGATCCCGACACTCGCTCGCTGCGCTTGCTTGTGCGGGATGACACCACTAGGCGAAGATTGCCGCCAACTTGTGCGGGATGACACCACTAGGCGAAGATTGCCGCCAACTCGTGCGGAGCTACCACCTCCAATTGCGCAAACGTGCAATCCTCCGGGCGCTTGTCCGATCGCCACCGCCGAAACTGCGCCGTGTGCCTGAACCGGGTCCCCTGCATGTGGTCGTACGCCACTTCGACCACCAACTCAGCGCGCAGCGGCTCCCACGATAAATCCTTGCCTTGGCTCCAGCGACTCATTCCACCCGGCCGCCGCTGCGCCGACTCTTCCGGCGCCGGCTCCGCCCAGTTGCGCCATGGATGATTGTCGAGCGCGTTCTCGCGATACGGCGCGAGCAACGATACGAGTTCCTGTCGCTTGGCCATGGTGAAGCTCGCGCAAACCCCAACATGCTCCAACGCGCCTGCATCGTTGTAGAGTCCGAGCAGCAGCGAGCCAACAGCGGTGCCCTGCCCATTCTTGTGCCAGCGAAAGCCCGCCACGACGCAATCACAATCGCGCTCGTGTTTCACCTTGAGCATCACGCGCTTGTTGGGTTCGTACACCGCTGATTCCTGCTTGGCGATCACACCATCGAGCCCC
>JBDTXZ010000678.1:0-2929 GCA_040005935.1 bacterium
GTCGCGCATCGGAACGCGTTGCAAGCGAGGGTGCAGACCACGCAACGCTTGTCGCTCCGGCTGTCGAAGCAGTTCTCACGAACGATGCGACGACCCCGTCACTTGGCAGACGCCTCACCACGCTTCTGCTCGCGGTGAGCTTCGGCACCGCCATCTCGTCGTTCATCTACGAGATCGGCTGGATTCGCATGCTGTCGCTGGTGCTCGGCTCTGCCACGCACTCGTTCGAGTTGATGCTGTCTGCGTTCATCCTCGGCCTTGCGTGCGGTGCGCTCGCGATCAGGCGCCGCAGCGATCGCGGCGCGGCGTCACTGCGCACGCTAGGGCTTGTGCAACTCGCGATGGGCGCGCTCGCGGTGGCGACACTTCCGCTGTACGTGCAGTCGTTCCATTGGATGGCCGACTTCATGGCGGCGTTTACGCGCTCTCCGGCAGGGTACCGCGCATTCAGCTTGTCGCGATATCTGATCTGTCTCGTGGTGATGCTTCCGGCCACCTTCTGCGCCGGAATGACGCTGCCACTCATCACGCGGTTGCTCATGCGCGGTGAGAATGGTGAGCGCGCCATCGGTGTCGTGTATGCGGTGAACACGTTGGGTTCGATTGTTGGCGTGACGCTCGCGGCGCTGGTGCTCTTGCCGGTGATGGGGCTCAAGTGGCTGCTCATCGGCGGCGCGGCAATCGACGTCGTGCTTGGCGTCGTGTTGCTCGTCTGGGACACGGGGCGCGCGAACTGGTGGCCCGAGCGGCGGCGCTGGGCACCGGCGCTTGCAACAGTCGCACTGCTCTTCGTGATTGGCGCCCGAGCAGACTTCAATCGCGGCGTGTTGACAAGCGGCGTGTTTCGGTATGGCAGTGCGCAAGCACCCCGCCAGTCGGACATGGCGTTTTACGCGGAAGGGCGCACCGCAACGGTGAGCGTGCGGCGCATCCTGTCCAGCGGTGGCCTTTCCCTGGCAACAAACGGCAAGCCTGATGCGTCGCTTGGTCCGGAGTGGTTCCACCCGCCCGCTGTGCGGATGCCGTTTACGCATGACGCATCGACGCAAATGCTGTTGCCGCTCATCCTGCTCGCGCACGCACCGCACGCGTTGACCGCCGCGGTGATCGGGCAGGGATCCGGAATGTCCTCGCACACGTTGTTGGAAGATCCGAATCTCAAGCAGCTCGTGACCATCGAAATCGAGCCGGAAATGATTCGCGGCTCTCGGCAGTTCTATCCGGCGAACAAGAATGTCTTCGACGACACGCGTTCCGTTTTTGCGATCGACGATGCGCGATCCTATTTCGCGTCGCAGGGCGCGCGCTATGACATGATCCTGTCGGAGCCGTCCACGCCGTGGGTTGCCGGTGTCTCTGGCTTGTTCACGACGGAGTTCTACGCGCACGTCCGCCGCTTTCTCACTCCCACCGGCGTGTTTGGTCAATGGCTGCATCTGTCCGAGATCAACGACGGACTGGTGCTCAGCGTCGTTCGCGCCGTGGCGGAGAATTTTCCTGCCTACACCATTTACGCCGTGGGCAATCGCGACATCCTCATCGTCGCGACGAATCAGCCAGTGCTTGGCAAACCTGACTGGTCGGTGTTCGAGCTTCCGCCAGTCGCTGACGCGTTGCGCCGCGTCTATCCACTCACGCATCCAATCCTCGATGCGCTGCACATGGTGGATGCGGCGACCCTCGCGCCGCTCGTGCGTGGCGGTGGTGGCAACTCCGATTTCTATCCAACGCTCGATCTCGGTGCGGAGAAGACCCGGTACATGAACGAGGGCGCCACCGGGTTCGTCGGACTCGTCAGCGACCGATTCGCTCTCGCGCCGATCATGGAAGCGCGTCGTTCAGGCGCGACGGGAGAGCGCTACACGCCGATCAACTTCGTACCGCGACTCGAGGCGATGGAGCTCGCTGCGCGCCAGCGCGACGGTCGGTTTGACGGAGCACCAGCGCCGATGCTTGCGGCAGCCGAGCGATCTCGTTCAGTGGATCGTCTCATCGCCAGCAACGCTGCGCCAGTTGATTGGCACGTATGGGCCGGTGCAGTGCGCGAGTCGGAGGAACTGCGCGGTGGCGGAACGTCTGGTGTTGCCGATACGGCGTTCTATGTAGCGCTGCAGCGCTATATGGACGAGCAACACGCGCCCACCGAAGCGCGCGCGAGCATCTCATTTCTGCACGGGCTTGCCGCGTGGGACTTCGTCGAGGCGTGGCGCGCATCGGAGGTGCTCGTCCCGCTTGCCGTGAAGGGGGACCATTGGATGCCCGTGGACGTGCTCCGCGAAGGCGCCGTTGTTGCCAAGCTTCAACTCGGTGATGCGGTTGGTGCACGCCACGTGCTCGATGTGCTCGCGCCGTTCGCGACCCGCGAGAAGAATGATGTGCGCCCGCAACTGCTCAACGCGTGGATCGTGGCCAGGCAGGCCGCTCAGAGGACGTCGAGCCGCTGACGTTGTCGTCCTGCGTGAGCGAAGGGAGAAGGTGCAGGCCCTTCGCTGCGCTCAGGACGACACATGTCAGCCGTCGAAAATCGAGCTGATGATATCCATGATCATCTCGAACAGCCCCTCGGCCGCGCCACCGACCACTTCCGCCGCACCCATCGCGACGCTGGCGGCGCCGTCCAGCGAGACGCTGCCGATTGCGCCAGCAACCTGGCCGATCCCCTCGACTGCGGCTGCACCGGCATTGATCGTGAGCCCTGGTGCCCAGAAGAGCGACTCGAGCAGAATGTCGCCGCCAATAGCCGCTGCGTTTCCCGCGGACTGCGTCATGCGCCCCGTGCGACTCCTCGAGAACTCGGCGACGGACATCGACCAGACGCTCTTCAATTCCGGGTGATCGAACCACACACACTTGCAGCGCGAGCACACGTCGAGTGTGAGACCCGAATGCTGTCGCCGCTCCATTGTTTTGTCGCACACAGGGCACGCGA
>JBDTXZ010000679.1:0-2926 GCA_040005935.1 bacterium
GTTCCCCTTGAGGTGACGACTATGTGGGCTTCACACCGCTCTGCATCCGTGGCCGCCGGACTGGCCACGGCACTGGCCTTGACGACCGCTCCTTCGATCGTTCTTGCCCAGCGCCAGCAGGTCCCCGGACCGGATACAAAGCGGGTGCTTGTCACCACATTTCGCGGCGACGTCGAGGCCGGCGTCAAGGCGGCCAACGAGATTCGCGACCGCATCACGGGGGAGTTCAGTGTCCGCCAACTCCTGGCGACGAGCAAGAAAATCATCGATACGACGCTGGTGAACTCGGGCTTTCCGCTGGATTCCGCGCTGAGCCCGGCCGACCAGAAAGAGCTCGCGCGCATGGTGCACGCGGACGAGGTCATCGACGGCACCGTGCAGAAAACGGCGACGGGATATCGCCTCAACGCGCGGATGTTCTTGCCGCGTGACGTTGGCCTGTCGCAGCCGCTGGTGACGAACCTCGAGACGAACAATCTCGGCGACGCGGCAAAGAAAGTCGTTGACGAATACGATCGCGCGCGCAAGCAGATTCCGGATAACCAGGCGTGCGAAAACGGCCTGCGCGCCAACACGCCGGCGGTCGCCATGTCAGCGGCGCGCAAGGGAATTACCGGCTATCCCAAGGCGACGATCCTGCGCCTCTGCCTCGCGAGCACCTATGCCGCGATGAAGTCGACGGCAGATTCAGTAGGCCCGTGGAAGGATTCGGTCATCGCCATTACCAAGGTCGTGCTTGATCTCGACAAGGTGAGCCGGATGGCCTACCAGTTCCAGATCGAGGCATACAAGCAGCTGCACGATACGACCAATCTTGTTCCAGCGCTGTTGGGCTACATGAGCTCCGATCCAACCAATACGAAGCTTCGCGAGGAGGTGATCGCCGAGGTGATCCTATTGGGCAAGGCGGAGTTGGCGGTGCCCATCGCCCAATCGCTCGTGAAGGACAATCCCGGCGATCCAGGATTCCTCAAGACCTATTGGCTCGTGCTCCGCGCTGCGAAGAATTTCAAGGAGTCGGTAAAGGTCGGTGAGTCAGTCGCCGCCACCGATACCGCAGCGGCCGACACGTTGTACTTCCAGCGGCAGATTCAGGACCTCGTCATCGACAGCGACTACGCGAAAGCCGTTGTCATGGCCGCAACGGCTTCTGCAAAGTTTCCGAAGCGGGCCGACTTCATCATCCAGAAGGCGCAGAACGAGCGGCGCACTGGTCAACTCCCCGCCGCCAAGGCGTCGATTGAGCGTGCACTCCAGATCGAACCGAAGCTAGCGGGCGCCAATATGCTGGTCGCGCAAATCTCCAACGATCTTGGCGCCGTGGACGACGCGATCAAGGCAGTGAAAGCCGACGTCGCGGCAGATCCGGCCAACAAAGACCGCGACGCGCAGTACCTGCTGCAAATGGGACAGCTCGCGTATAAGGCATTTACGACGACGTCCAAAAAGCCGGAAGACTACAAGAGGGCGATGGACTATCTGGCGGCATCGGACGAAGTGAGTCCCACGCCAGAGTCGAAGTTCTACTCCGCGGTCGCAGCGTTCGCGATGCTCCAAATCAAGTTCGAAACACTGCCGTCATCAAAGTCGTGTGACGACTTCAAGGCAGCCAGCGAGTTGATCACCATCGTCAGCGCGAATATGCCAAAGGGCGGCAAGGTGAATCCCGCCGCGGCAGCGCAGGTATTGGGTGGCCTACCGCAATACCAGACGTACGCCGAGGCGTCGATCAAGAGACTCTGCCACTAGGGCGCAGAGCCGGTTTGACCAGCGCCCGCTGTCCTCTGAGGACGGCGGGCGCTTTCCTATCGCGCGAAGTCCACGCCCGGCTCCTGCCCCGGCAAATGGTGCACGTGAACCAGCAGGTCGGCGCGACGCGCGCGATAATCGCACGTCTGTGCTTCCACACCCTCGCCGTCGAGATTGACGCTGAGTGGTTCGTTGCCCACCACCTTCAGCCACGGGAGCTGCGCGTAATGCACTCCCGGCAGTCCGAGGTGTTCCCCCCGCTTTACAGACAGCGAGAGGCGCGCGAACTGGGCACGCGACATCGCTTCGATCACGCACAGATCGAGCAACCCATCGGTGACGCTCGCATCGGGCGTCATCATGTTGCCGCCACCAGTCACGCGCGCACTACCCACGGCGAACGCGAGAAACTCGACGTCGAGGCCGAAGCCGTCACTCACGAATGTGGCATGCCGGACTTTGTCTTCCGCAAACTTGCGCACCGCCGTGATCGCATACGCCAGCGGACCCAGCGACGCCTTTGCCTCGGCGGGCGTTTCCTGCGTGGCCTCGGCGCCCACGCCTCCCGTGGATACGTTCAGGAATCGGCGGCCATTCATGGATGCGGTATCGATGCGCACGGGGTTGCGGCGCAGGATAACATCCATGGCATGATCTGCCTCCTCGGGAATTCCCGTCTGCCGCGCAAAGTCGTTGGCCGTCCCCAACGGGATGACGCCGAGCGGCGTATCGCGCCCGTCGAGGCCATTCACAACTTCGTTGAGGGTTCCATCGCCGCCACACGCGATCACCACATCCGTCCCACGATCAGCGGCTCGCGACGCGTGAGCCGCCGCGTCGCCCACGTCCCAGGTCGTGCGCACCTCGACAGCATGCCCACGTTCGCGAACCCACGAAACAGTTTGCCGCAGGTCCTGCCGATCCGCGCGCGCTCCGTGGACGATGAAAGTGAGATGCTTGCGGGTCATTTCAGCGAAGGTCTCGTGCTGGTGTCAGGGCATGTTTGTGCGAGACGACAGTGAGCAATAAGATGGCCATAGGTCGAGAGGCGAGACAGCCGTCTCGCACGTGGGATACCGATTATCATGCTCCGGCACTGGTGGAGATGGTCGTCGAGTTGCTTGGCAGTGGGACGCTCGTCCTCGATGGCACACTCGGCGGCGGCGGCCACAGTGCA
>JBDTXZ010000680.1:0-2921 GCA_040005935.1 bacterium
GTGCCGCATCCGGGGCGATCGATGACTCGCGGGGACGATTGCCCACCGGCGCGCGACTCGATCCCGCGACGCCGCTTCACGACGTGGGGCAGATGCCCCTGGCCATGGTGGAAGCGCCGGAAGGAGACCGCTTGGTGCTCCTCCTGAATGGGTGGCGAGACGATGGCATCCAGGTTGTCGATCGGTCGAGCGGCAAGGTGTTGCAGACGGTCAAGTTGCCAGCCGCATTTCTCGGCCTCGTCTTCTCTGTCGACGGCAAGACACTCTATGCCTCGGGTGGGAACACGGATGTCGTGTACGCATTCGACTGGACGAACGGTGCGGCGACGCTGCGCGACAGCATCGTCCTGCAGGCTCGTGCGACGCCGCGGGCGAATGGTGTGCGCTATCCATCGGGTATCGCCGTCTCGCGCGATGGACGCCAGCTGTACGTCGCTGAAAATCTCGCCGACTCACTGGCGGTGGTAGACCTCGCGACACGCCGCGTCACGCAGCACCTCGCAACGGGACGCTATCCGTACGGCGTCGCGGTTGCTCCTGATGGCACGGTGCTCGTGTCGAATTGGGGCGGGCAGCATGTCAGCACGTATGCCTCCACCGCAGGGACGCTTCACGCGACGGGTCAGATACTCGTTGGGAGGCATCCTTCCGCACTGTTGCTGAACGCGCGCGGCAATCGACTGTTCGTCGCGCTCGCGAGTGTCGATCGGGTTGTCTCGGTCGATCTTGCTCGTCGTCGCGTCATCGGAATGCTGCTCGATCCTCCGCCGAGCGGACCAGGTGAAGGCAGCACACCAAACGCACTTGCTCTCTCGGCGGATGGCGGTCGCCTGTTTGTTGCCGAGGGCGACGCGAATGCTGTCGCCGTGTTTGACCTTACACCGTCAACGAGCGGTATTGCCGCGAGCACTGGCGACGATCGGCTCGTCGGTCGCGTGCCGACTGGCTGGTACCCAACAGCAGTGCTTGCGCATGGCGAGGAGCTGATCGTCGCCAGTGGAAAGGGCCGAGGCACGCGAGCGAATCCAGACGGACCTGGCCCAATCGCCGCGCGCGACAGGGCGCAGCCCGCGGGCCAGAACACAACGCTGTCACAACTCTCCGGCACCGTGATGAACGCTCCACTCGCGCGCGCCGATCGTACGACACTCGGCCGGTATTCGGAGCGAGTTTCGTTGGCGAATGGATGGACGCTCCCACGGACTGTAGCGCGCGGCTATCCGCCCATCGAGCACGTGATCTACATCATCAAGGAGAACCGGACGTACGATCAGTTCTTCGGCGATCTGAGGCAGGCCGATGGCGACACGGCGCTCGTGCTGTTTCCACGCAGCGTGACGCCGAATCAGCACGCGCTCGCCGAACGCTTCGGCCTCTTCGACCGATTCTTCGTCAACGCCGAAGTCAGCCCCGATGGGCACAATTGGTCGATGGCCGCGTACGCGACCGATTACCTCGAGAAGACCGTGCCGCTGAACTACTCGCAACGCGGCCGCAACTACGATTACGAGGGAACGCAAGTCGCGAGTCGCGGAACGATTCCGGATGACGACGTGGCATCGCCCGCGCGCGGATATCTCTGGGATCTCATCGAGCAGAAGGGCCTGACGTTCCGCAACTACGGTGAGTTCGTCGTGCCGTCGAGCATCGATCCGGACGATGTCCTTCCTGAGGGGTATCGTGGCAACAAGCCATTTCTGGCCGCGCACACGAATCCGTTGTATCCCGGCTACGATCTTTCCATTCCGGATCAACGGCGCGCCGACGTATGGCTCGCGGAGTTCGCGGAATTCGTGCGACGCGGCGTGATGCCGGCGATGGAGATCATCAGGCTTCCGAACGACCATACGTCGGCGTTACGCGCCGGAACGCCGACGCCGCGTGCGATGGTGGCCGACAATGACCTCGCGCTCGGGCGCATGATCGAGGCGTTGTCGAAGAGCCAGTTCTGGAAGAGCACCGTGGTGTTTGTCCTGGAAGACGACGCGCAGAATGGCCCCGATCACGTGGATTCGCACCGCTCCCCGATGCTCGTGATCTCGCCGTACGTCCGCATTGGTGTCGTGCATCGCTTCACGAACACCACGGACGTTCTGAGAACGATGGAGGAGCTGCTCGCCCTCGACGCACTGTCGCAGTTCGATTACTTCGGCCGCCCGCTTCGCGATATCTGGAGTGCCACGCCGGAGGATCGTCCCTTTGCGGCGGTCACGCCTTCCGTGAGCCTGACGGAGAAGAATCCGGCCAATACGACAGGCGCGCGGGAATCGTCGCTGCTCGACTTGCGGATCGAGGATGTGGCGAACGAGGATCTGTTCAATCGCATCCTGTGGCGCAGCGCGCGGCCGAATGTGCCGTACCCCGGGCCCCGTCGCGGGGCGACACTGGAGGCAGTGCGGCGATAGTCTGACCATCCGGAAAACAAGAACGGGAGCCTCAATGTCGGGGCTCCCGTGTACGATCGTTTTCGAAGACCGTGCTAGTTTTTGTGCCGGAAGGTGATGCGGCCTCTCGTCAGGTCATACGGCGAGACTTCGATGGTTACCCGGTCGCCCGCCAGCACGCGGATACGGAAGCGGCGCATATTGCCGCCGAGGGTAGCCAGCACGTTGTGACCGTTGGTCAGTTGCACCCGGAACGTTGCATTCGGGAGCACTTCCGTGACGGCGCCCTCGAGCTGAATCGCGTCTTCTTTCGCCATCCGTTAACCGCGCTAGTGCCCGAAGGCTAGCGCGAGCGCTCTGTGCGGCTGCGGCGACGAGCCGCTGCGGCCTTGAGCTGCCGAGCCTCGCTCGGCTTCACGTAGTAGCGCTTCTTCCGCAGATCCTTGAGGATGCCGGCCTTGGCGATCTTCCGCTTGAACGCTTTGAGCGCCCAATCCAGGCGATCGCTTTCTTCGAGATGGATCTCGACCATCAGTA
>JBDTXZ010000681.1:0-2921 GCA_040005935.1 bacterium
CGGGCACGCCACCCGCACTCACGGCAATCGTCAGCGGTCCTCGGCGATGCGCGGCCATCATGGCGAAGTTGCCGTCGCCAGAATGATCCGCGGCGTTCAGCAGGCGACATGACGCATCGGCGTCTCGGGCAACGGCGGCGTTCACGTGACGATCGTCCGTCGCGGCGACGATGAGTTGTGCGTCGTCGATGTCGCCGCTCGCGTAAGGACGGCGCTCGACCTCGAAACCGCGCTCGATCACCAGTTCGTCGAGGTCAGCATCGAGCTGGATGGCGACGATGCGAACAATCGCGCCGGCCATGGCAAATTGCCTTGCTTTGCGAGTCGCAACAGCTCCGCCGCCGACGATGAGCACGCGAAGGCCATCCGCCTCGACGAGAATTGGCACACCGCTCATAGGAATCGTCCCCCGCCATTCGCTTCGGTCAAGCGAACGGCCACGTATAGCACCACCACACACGTAAAGCTCACGCTCGAGTAGATGGCCGCTCGGCGGGCTTGCCATCCGCCGACGGAGCGACCGAGCGCAATGCCACTGACGGCAAGCCACGCGCCCATGGCCCACACAATCTTGGGCGCGTTGAGCTCGTGATACGTGAGCGCGTACGTAATCGCGAGTACAACGCCGAGTGTGAGCACAAGCCAGCCTGCGATGGCGGCCACATGGTTCACGCGGTCGAGGGTCGCCAGGGGAGGAAAGAATCGAAAGATGGCCCCGAATCGCCGCGACTTCAGTTCGCGGCGCTCGATGAGGTACATGCATCCCGCAGCGGCCGCCGTCGCAAATGCGGCGATGCCTACGAAGCTGAGCGCGATGTGCGCGAACAACCACGCGCCACGCGCGCCCGCTGGCTCGACGCCAGGCACGAGCCCGATGAGGTTGGCGCAAATTGTTGGAACCGCTGCGAGAGGCGCCGCGACGAGCGCCAAGCTGACGTCACGCGCAACGATTTCGACGACGAGGAGGGTGCTCGCCAGGACAAGACCGGCAAATGACAGCGACGGGCCAAGTCCGGTGAGCGGCAGCTGGCCAACGCGTTGCACGTACGCGAGCAACGCGGCGGCGTGCGCCAAGACGCCCACGGCGAGTATGGCAATAACGCCGCGCAACGGAGCCCCTACCGGACGCGCAAACGGCGTCGCGGCGAGGGCCGCGGCGCCGATATAGCAAGTGATGGCGATGAAGTGGGCGATCGCAGTCATGTCGTTCGCCTAATCTAATGCACTGGCGCCTCGCGTACGCCGCGCGCCCCAGCGTGCACGCCTCACGGCATACGCGCCGTCAGGCGAACACTCTCCCCGACCTTGATCGCGGGCTGTTGCTGCGATGTGATTCGTGCCGTACTCCCGTACGGCGTCACGCGAACGACCTGCGCTGTCGCGATCAACACTTCGGGTATCGCCATGCGCTCATCCTGCACCGACGCTTGGCGCGGACGGAAAATTTGTACCTCGTCGCCAATCTTCATTCCGTCCTTCGATGTGAGGTCTAACAGCACGTCGTAGTCGAGTGACGGGAGGACTGCCGCACGCCAGATCGCGCGAATCTTGGTAACGCGGTCGTCCTTATACGGCACCGGCTGCGACGTAGCCCCCGCCCCAGTCGTATCGAGGGCAATCACCGGCGCGTCGGCGTCGACCATCCCATACACCTCGAGCACCTCGACAATCGCCGCCTCGCCATTTCGGGGTGCGCGCACCACCTGAATCAGCGACGTTGGAATAACGACAGTGCCGAAGTCTTCGATCGTCTCCCCAAGCCGGTAGGTGATGAACTTTTCATGCTCGCCGGCCACGCTCCCGACTGGCGGCTCCATCACCAGCTTGTCATACATCTGGAAATTCGTGGTGAGACGCTCCTTTGCGATGCCAGGGATGTCCGCACCAAAGAGAATCTTTCCCGAGCCGCGTGGCCCAGCTACGGAAGCAACGAACGTCGAACGAAGGACATCGCCGATCGTGACGTGCGCGGGAGGCGTTGGCGAGACGAGCAACCCGGCCGTCCGAGAGATGCTCTCGCGTTTGAAGACGGACGGACCTACTCGACTCGTCGGCGCCTGCTCTGCGATCACAGGCGCCCCGGGATCGCGGCCCGGCATGCGTAATACTTCACCAGGATAGATCCAGTGCGGATCTTCAATCTGGTCCGTATTGAGCCGGTAGATCGTCGGCCAGAGAAATGAATCGCCCAGATAGGTATGAGCGATGTCCCACAACGTGTCTCCGCGCTTCACGATATGTGACGCAGGGACATCTGCGCGGGCGTCCTGCGCCAGCGTGACGCTGGCGGAGGCCAGGGAAAAAATTGCGGCGGCGGGGATCGACCAGCCGAGACGAGGAATGTTCACGCGCTCGAGGGCTGCTGCGCCAAGAAGAGGCGCATGGGAAACGTCCGATTCGACCGCCGGCTGCGGCGGGACTGCACCAAGGACGATTGGTTAGCGGATGAGAAACCAGCCACCCGCGATAATATCACGGGCCATCCCGTGGAGACAACTGTAACGCAGAGCGTGACTTGGCGCACACTTGGCATTGAAAGCTGGGGCGTGTCCGGTCTTACGCACGCATACCGGAGACCACGCTCAGCACACGATCGATATCCGCGGGATTGACATAGAAATGCGCTGAGAGACGCACGCCAGGGTCTCCTTGGGACCGTACGCGAATTTTTTTCGCCCACAGTGCGTCCTGAAGCTCGCGACCGGTGTGGCCGTTGACGCCGAACGTCGTGATCCCGGCAGCGAACTGCGGGTCGGCCGGCGAAATCATGTGCACGTGAGGCATGGTCGCCAAGCCTGCCCTCAAGCGCTGCGTCAGCATGCCATCCCACCGCGCAATGCGATCGATGCCGATCTTCCCGATGAACTGGAGCGCCGCGCGGAGACCCCACACCATCGCAGGACTTCCTGTGCCATAGTGCA